>NZ_JBBMXH010000006.1:0-87772 GCF_037996725.1 Xenorhabdus entomophaga | reverse complement strand
AACCCAAAGGTTCGCGGCCTGTTTGGCAAAGTTGGCCCGTGAACCTAACCCCGGAAACCAGTCGCGCCAGTGGTGACAAAAATACGTCCAAATCCCTTTATCTGTTGAAAAACCTAAGAATTCACCAATCACTTCCATCGTGATGACTTCCGCATCACTCAATTTAGGTGGGAGCCCTCGGCTTCTGAATCGCATACCTTGCTGTAACTGCATTAAATTGTCATCTACCCAACAAAACACCCAAATGATAAAATCTTGCTGTGACATAGCCTTTTGTTCCTTTATTTCTCTATTTTTGACGACTTAAAGTTATAAAGGAGCGGCTATGTCATTTCAACTCATCATAAAAGTCGAGCATCGCGTTAAATAACATAAAATAGCTATCTAATATTCTTTTATATAATAAGAATAGATTGAAACTTTATTTCCATAAATAAGATGTTAGCGTATGGTTAATCTGTATCTAACGGTATTTTAGGGGCAATCGAACAATGAGCAAAATTTATGAAGACAATTCGTTAACTATTGGTCACACTCCGCTGGTACGTCTAAAAAATTTCACTAATGGCCGCATCTTGGCAAAGATAGAATCCCGTAATCCCAGTTTCAGTGTAAAGTGCCGCATTGGTGCCAATATGATTTGGGATGCTGAGAAACGCGGTATTTTGACCAAAGATAAAGAACTTATTGAACCGACCAGTGGCAACACCGGGATTGCACTTGCCTATGTTGCAGCGGCTCGTGGTTATAAGCTGACATTGACCATGCCCGAAACAATGAGCCTTGAGCGCCGTAAGCTCCTGAAAGCCTTGGGAGCCAAACTGGTGCTGACCGAAGGTGCAAAAGGCATGAAAGGTGCCATTGACAAAGCCAACGAAATCCATGACAGCGATCCCAACCGTTATATACTCCTGCAACAGTTCAGTAATCCAGCCAATCCAGAAATTCACGAAAAAACCACTGGCCCTGAAATTTGGGAAGATACCGACGGTAATGTAGATGTTTTTGTTGCGGGTGTAGGAACTGGCGGCACTATTACCGGAGTTGCTCGTTACCTGAAAAACACTCGTGGCAAACCCGTGACCATCGTCGCAGTAGAACCAGAAGATTCACCTGTTATCAGTCAGAAATTGGCCGGTGAAGAACTTAAACCAGGCCCACATAAAATTCAGGGGATCGGCGCTGGTTTCATCCCTGATAACTTAGATTTAACATTAATTGACCGTGTTTTTAAAATCAGTAATGAAGAAGCCATTCAGATAGCACGCGAAGTTACTGAAAAAGAAGGCATTCTTGCCGGTATTTCTTCGGGAGCCGCTGTTGCAGCAGCAATCAAATTATCACAAGAAGATGAATACAAAGACAAAAATATTGTGGTGATTTTACCTTCTTCGGCTGAACGTTACCTGAGTACGGTATTGTTTGCTGATTTATCTAATGATTGAAAATCACGCAGTAATATTTTTCATTACATTGACAAAAAGGCACCTTAAGGGTGCTTTTTTGTGCATTAGATCAAACTTTAAAGCTTTCCTAGATGATTTATTCAAGCAGCTTTAGTATTTAACCAGTAATTATTTTGATGCACGAAATTAATCGCAAAGCCGACAGCTAAAAGATTATTCAATTCCGCTATTACTCGAATAGCGTGTATTAACACCAACTCAACAATTGAATGCATCAAGTGTGTTAATTTTTTGATAATGATTAATATACATTCGATAAATTTCAAGTTGTATTCAATCGAACCACAATTTGAAAGATGAAAGGTATACACCTTATTTCATTATCAATTTAACGGTTGTACAAGTCTAAGGGAATTCAACTACACTAGCTTTAGAATTCTCTTAGCTTATCAACGAATATTTAAGTTATTGAGGAAATACTATGTTCCAGCAAGAAGTTACTATTACTGCACCAAACGGCCTCCACACTCGCCCTGCTGCACAGTTCGTCAAAGAAGCAAAAGGCTTTTCTTCTGACATCACCCTAACTTCTGGAGGCAAGTCTGCCAGCGCAAAAAGCCTGTTTAAACTACAAACACTGGGACTGACTCAAGGTACAGTTGTAACGATTGCTGCTGAAGGCGATGATGCGCAACAAGCTGTTACACATTTAGTTAAACTGATGGGTGAATTGGAATAATCGTCCACTTATCAAACCAATTCATTTCATTCAGTTTATCCCCGGATTGATAAAACCCGGGGGTATTTAGAGCCTCCCCCTGAAGCTCAATGAAAGGTAATCATCCGCAGTAAGGTCATATAGTATGATTTCAGGCATCTTAGTATCACCAGGCATTGCTTTCGGTAAGGCATTATTGCTGAAAGAAGACCCGATCATTATCAACCATAAAAAAATTACCCCTGAACAAGTCGAACAAGAAATTTCCCTCTTTAAACAAGGCCGCGACAAATCTTCCGCACAGCTAGAAATAATCAGAGAAACAGCCGAAAAAAACTTGGGTGCAGAAAAGGCCGAGATCTTCGAAGGCCATATTATGTTGCTGGAAGATGAAGAGTTAGAGCAGGAAATTGTTACTCTTATCAAGAAAAACCTGGCAACCGCAGATGCTGCTGTTTATTCCGTCATTGAAGATCAAGCTAAGGCGCTGGAAGAACTGGATGATGAATATTTGAAAGAACGTGCGGCCGATGTTCGTGATATCGGTAAGCGTTTGCTGAGAAATATTCTGGATATGCCAATTATCGACTTAGGTTCGATTGAAGAAGAAGTGATTCTGGTTGCCAGTGACTTAACACCATCAGAAACCGCGCAACTCAATCTGGATAAAGTACTCGGTTTCATTACTGATCTGGGCGGCCGCACTTCCCACACCTCCATTATGGCCCGCTCTTTGGAATTACCCGCCATTGTTGGGACAACCAACGCAACCAAACAAATCAAAAATGGCAGTTATCTGATTCTTGATGCGGTTAACAGCCAAATTTATGTGAACCCATCTGATGCCGAAATCGAGCAACTGAAAACCGCAAAAAGCGAATACCTGACAGAAAAAGCCGAGCTGGCAAAACTAAAAGATTTACCTGCCATCACACTGGATGGGCATCAAGTTGAAGTGTGCGCCAACATTGGCACAGTTCGTGATGTCATGGGAGCTGAGCGCAATGGGGCTGAAGGTGTCGGTTTATATCGTACCGAATTCCTGTTTATGGATCGCGATGCCCTGCCGACTGAAGACGAACAATTTGAAGCCTATAAAGCAGTAGCGGAAGCCGTTGGCAATCAAGCTATCATTATTCGCACGATGGACATCGGTGGCGATAAAGATCTGCCTTACATGAATCTGCCAAAAGAAGAAAACCCATTCCTTGGCTGGCGAGCAATCCGTATTTGCCTTGATCGTAAAGAGATCTTACATTCTCAATTACGTGCTATTCTGAGAGCCTCTGCATTTGGTAAACTTCGTGTTATGTTCCCGATGATCATTTCAGTCGAAGAGATTCGGGACTTGAAAGCTGAACTAACATTGCTCAAAGAACAATTACGCAATGAAAGCAAAGCATATGATGAATCGATTGAAGTGGGCATCATGGTGGAAACACCTGCAGCTGCAACCATTGCTCATCATCTTGCAAAAGAAGTTGACTTTTTTAGTATTGGGACGAACGATCTAACTCAGTATACTCTTGCGGTAGACCGTGGTAATGAGCTGATTTCTCATCTTTACAACCCAATGTCTCCAGCAGTGTTGAACTTAATCAAGCAGGTTATCGATGCCTCACACGCAGAAGGTAAATGGACTGGGATGTGCGGAGAACTTGCCGGTGACGAGCGCGCTACACTGTTGCTTTTGGGCATGGGTTTGGATGAATTCAGTATGAGTGCGATATCAATTCCACGCATTAAAAAGATCATCCGTAATACCAATTACGATGATGCTAAGGCACTGGCAGAACAAGCTTTAGTTCAGCCAACAGCACAGGAATTGATGGATTTGGTTGACACTTTTACCAGAGAAAAAACACTCTGCTAAACACATTAGCCAGAACATGGTCCCATTAAAACAATTAGGAGAAGATTCATGGGTCTGCTTGATAAATTGAAATCTCTGGTTTCAGACGATAAAAAAAACAGCGGCAGTATTGAAATTATCGCCCCATTGTCAGGTGAGATAGTCAATATAGAAGATGTTCCGGATGTTGTTTTTGCCGAGAAAATTGTGGGTGATGGCATCGCCATTAAACCGACCGGCAATAAAATTGTTGCTCCTGTTGATGGCACCATTGGTAAGATCTTCGAAACTAATCATGCTTTTTCTATCGAGTCCGATAGTGGCATTGAGCTATTCGTACATTTTGGTATTGATACTGTTGAACTAAAAGGCGAAGGTTTTAAGCGCATTGCTGAAGAAGGCCAACGAGTACAGAAAGGCGATTTGGTTCTAGAGTTTGATTTGGCATTTCTGGAAGAAAGAGCTAAATCAACCTTAACTCCTGTTGTTATTTCCAACATGGACGAGATTAAAGAGTTATCTAAGGTGAGTGGATCAGTTGTCGTTGGTGAATCCGTCATCATGCGCATCAAAAAATAACCGATCATCTTAGTTTTTGGATGGTTCGTGAATCGCCACTGTTTTGTCAGGTACTTTATTCATTCAACCTGATAATACAGAGGCGATTTTTTACGCTAATCTCAATGGGTTCCAACATACAGTATGATGACAAAGAGGAAAATCCCTTGAAGCAGGACTCAGTTATCCGGATAAACATCCGCCAGTGATTCGCATTGGGAGAAACCAATTCCCACCCACCAAACGTAGAAATTCCCTCCAACGAAAAACGCTTAATTGAATACCCCTGTGGATAAATATCTATCACCACGATCGCAAATAATTGCCACAATAACGGAGTCAGGGTTTTCAGCCGCAATGCGAAGTGCCCCAGAAACTGCGCCACCAGAGCTAACACCACAGAAAATACCTTCCTTCTGTGCCAATAAACGCATTGTCGTTTCAGCTTCCAACTGAGTGATATCCAAAATCTGATCCACCAACTCTTTCTGGTAAATACCTGGCATATAAGCCGGAGACCAACGACGGATACCCGGGATATGGCTATTTTCTGCGGGTTGTAATCCTGTGATTTGCACTTTGTCTGATTGAGATTTCAGGTAGCGACTCACACCGGTAATCGTGCCGGTTGTTCCCATACTGGAAACAAAGTGTGTCACCCGGCCTTGTGTCTGTTGCCAAATTTCCGGGCCGGTGGTTTTAAAATGCGCCAGTGAGTTATCCGTGTTATTAAACTGATCGAGAACCTTCCCTTCTCCCTTTTTTTCCATTTCTTGTGCCAAATCTCGCGCACCTTCCATTCCCAGCTCTTTACTAACCAAAATTAATTCCGCGCCATAAGCCCGCATTGATGCCTGTCGTTCAAGGCTCATATTTTCAGGCATCAGAAGTTTTAAGCGATATCCCTTTACTGCCGCGATCATAGCCAGTGCAATGCCAGTATTCCCGCTCGTTGCTTCAATCAGAACATCACCGGGTGTAATTTCTCCGCGCAATTCTGCCTGCTGGATCATTGAAAGAGCAGCCCGGTCTTTTACAGAACCCGCTGGATTATTACCTTCCAGTTTTACCCAAATTTCCGCATCAACACCTTCTGTGATCTGCTGTAATTTTACCAGTGGTGTATTACCTATAAAGTCTTCCAAGCTTGCCACAGTATTACCTAGTTCATATGAAAATGGGTAACCAACTAATCATATTCAGAATACGGTAGCAAGATATTAAGCAAAAAATCCCTGTTTCCCCGTTATAAAAGGGAAGCAAGGATTAATAATAAAAATGTATCGAATCAGGCCGATTCAGCCAGTCTTAAGACTTTTAACGGTAAATCTCCCGTATATAAGCGAGCGCCTGTTCCTCCAATAAAATAATAATCTCCTCTGGCCGGAATAGATGAATTATCTTTCCAGACAACTGAGAGTAATTCACCTCCCCATCCTATTGGTTGGAGAGATAAGAGAGAAAAATGCCCACGCGGGCTAACTTCCACGATCTGAATTGGCAAGGGGCAAGAAGCCGTTTGCTGTTTACTGAGTGTCATATCCCATGGCCGGAAAAAGACTTCCACTTTCCCCTGATGCAAGGGAGTGATATCCAATGGGAAAATTCTCCCGCCAACCCAGAGTTGTGAACCTTTAATTTCACCACGGAATTTATTGGTTTCCCCCATGAACTCGAGCACAAAGCGGCTCTCCGGTTCATTCCGCACTTGCTGTGGTGTTCCAACCTGTTCAATGTGTCCGTGATTCATCAGTACCACTCTATCCGCCACTTCCATTGCCTCTTCCTGATCATGGGTGACAAACACGCTGGTAAATTTCAATTCTTCATGAAGCTGACGCAACCAGCGGCGCAACTCCATTCGCACCTGTGCATCCAATGCACCAAAAGGCTCATCCAACAAAAGGATTTGTGGTTCTACGGCCAATGCCCTTGCCAGCGCCACCCGTTGTTTTTGCCCGCCAGAGAGCTGTGATGGATAACGGTCAGCCAAATGGGATAACTGCACCATATCGAGCAATGCCATGACCTTACTACGCAGCGCCTCGCTACCGGGGCGCTGGCGACGAGGAAGTACAGTCAGGCCAAAAGCCACGTTGTCAAACACCGTCATATGACGAAATAAGGCGTAATGTTGGAAGACAAACCCGACACGCCGATCTTTCGCATGTACCCGGCTGACATCCTGACCGTGAAATTTCAATTGGCCTGAATTTTGCTGTTCAAGCCCTGCAATAATCCGCAACAATGTCGTTTTGCCAGAACCTGACGGCCCGAGCAGGGCGATCATCTCACCGGATTCGATATCCAGTGAAATTTCATTCAGTACCTGAGAACGACCAAAAGATTTACTGATTTTAGTGATTTCAATACTCATATTCTGTCCCCATACCTTACCCTTGCTGACGGCTCAAACGCCATTGCAACGCACTTTTGACAATCAGAGTAATAATCGCCATTACTGCCAATAAGGCTGCTGCCGTAAATGCGCCAACTGTGTTGTAATCCTGATAAAGAAGTTCAACCTGCAAAGGCAAAGTATAGGTTTCTCCCCGAATCGATCCTGATACGACGGACACTGCGCCAAATTCCCCTATTGCCCGAGCGTTAGTCAAAACAACTCCATACAACAGTGCCCAACGAATATTTGGTAATGTCACATGCCAGAACATCGTCCAACCGGAAGCGCCCAGTAATATAGCTGCCTCATCTTCCTGACTGCCCTGACTCAACATCACTGGCACCAATTCCCGAACAACAAACGGGCATGTTACGAATACGGTTACCAGTACCATTCCCGGCCATGAAAACATTAATTGAATGCCATAGTCACCCAACCAACTTCCCAGCCAGCCATTGGCACCATAAAACAGGAGATAAAGCAGCCCTGCGACAACCGGCGAAACCGCAAACGGAATATCAATTAATGTCAGTAATAGTTGTCTGCCGGGGAATTGGAAACGTGTTACTAACCATGACGTCATCACACCAAAAACCAAATTGATGGGAACAGTGATAAGCGCAATCATCACTGTTAACCAAATAGCATGCAGCATATCGGAATCGAAAAGGTTCTGGGTAACGATGTCCAGCCCTTTGGAAAAGGCAGTCAGAAAAATCCACGCTATCGGGATCACCAGCAACAGAACCGAAAAAAGTATACCTGTGCCAATCAGCAACCATTTCCCCCAATTTATCGGGGAATGTTGTGCCACTGTGTATTCGGAAAACTCAGTCATCAATGCCCTCCTATCCGTTTCCCAAAGCGGCTTTGTAATACATTGACACTAAACAAGAGTAGTAATGACGTGGCAAGAATGACTGAAGCAATTGCACTGGCTGCCGGATAATCAAATTCTTGCAAGCGAACAAAGATCATTAAAGAGACAACCTCGGTTTGCCAGGCAATGTTGCCCGCAATGAAAATTACAGCACCAAACTCCCCCAGACTGCGGGTAAAAGAGAGCACTGTCCCTGCAATCAATGCCGGTGAAACTTCCGGCAAAATAACCCGCTGAAAAGTTTGCCAGCGACTTGCTCCCAATGTCTGCGCGGCTTCTTCATATTCAGGACCCAGTTCTTCAAGCACTGGCTGCACAGTACGAACAACAAAAGGCAAACTGGTAAATGCCATTGCTACCGCAATGCCCAGCCAGGTATTTGTGACTTTGATATCAATATGACCAAGCCAGGCACCATACCATCCGGTTGCAGAAAACAACGTCGCCAACGTTAAACCTGCAACTGCCGTCGGTAAAGCAAACGGCAAATCCATCAAACCATCAAGTAAACTGCGCCCCGGAAATTGGTAGCGCGTTAATATCCATGCCATCAACATGCCAAAAACCATATTGAACAGACTGGCAACCGCAGCCGCCAACAATGTCACCTTATAAGCGGCAACAACTTGTGGGTTGGCAATCACCTGCCAGTATTGCTCCCATGTCATACTGGAAAGCTGTACTACCAAGGCACTTAATGGCAATAACAGGATAAGGCAGGTATAAAACAGACTACAGCCCAAGCTCAACCCAAATCCGGGCAAGACGCGTTTGCTGAATCTCCACATCATTTACGCCCTTCCATCAATAATTGATCAAGCGTTCCACCAGTGCCGAAATGCGTTTTCATCACTTGAGGCCAGCTACCGAATTGTTCTTCCAGACGAAACAATCTGGTTGCAGGAAAACGGGGGTGCCGGGCTTCCATAACATCTTTATCAACTACACGATAATTAAAATCGGCGATGATTTTTTGTGCTGCCGGACTATACAGATAATTTAAATATGCTTTGGCTACAGCTTCCGTCCCGTTCTTCCGGACGTTTTTATCAACCCATGTCACGGGGAATTCAGCCAGAATATTCACTGGCGGCACAACCACTTGATAATTATCTTCACCATATTGTTTGCGGATATTATTGACCTCAGATTCAAAACTAATCAGAACATCCCCTAACCCACGCTCAATAAACGAAGTGGTTGCTCCACGTCCGCCCGTATCAAATACCTCTACATTTTGCAAAAAGCGCTGCATCTGTTGGCGTACTTTCTCTGTCTCATGCGGATCTTGCTTTTGAAAAGCGCCCCATGCCGCTAAATAGGTATAACGACCATTACCTGAGGTTTTTGGGTTTGGAAAAATTAATTTCACATCATTACGCACTAAATCATCCCAATTCCGAATATGCTTGGGGTTATTTTTGCGTACCAAGAAGGCCATTGTGGAATAATATGGTGAACTGTTATTCGGCAGGCGTTGCTGCCAGTTGGCGGGAATAAAATTGCCACGATCATGCAGTATCTGAATATCCGTGACTTGGTTATAAGTGACTACATCCGCTCGCAATCCATGCAAAATAGCCAGCGCCTGTTTAGAAGAGCCCGCATGAGATTGTTTAATAGTTAATTTTTCCTGTGGGTGCTGTTCATTCCAATGTTTCTCAAATACAGGATTCAAGCCCGAAAATAATTCTCGCCCAATGTCGTAAGAACTATTCAGCAACTCGACAGCCAAGGCGTTGGTGCTATAAGCACTAAGGCTGACCAAAAATGATATGGCAGCCAACCTGCTTAATAATTTAATTTTTATTGTCATTATCTTCATCTAACACCTTACCCATCACGCAATTAGACAACAGTTTTTTCTACATCCAATAGATTTCAAGTTGCAGAGCGACGGCAAAAAAGCAAATCCTCAGAAGGATAGCTGGCTCTATGTTTATAACTACGTAACCAAAGGTGAGTGAGCGTAGCCAACAAAGCAGCAACTTGAAAGATGAAAGGTATACTGTATCCAGAATATTTATAACAGGATAGCTAACTACCTACTGTTTTATATATTAAATTCTTATGAGAAATGATGAAACGAGATAAGGTACAGGGAATGTAAGGTTACTCATTTAGGATGATAATAGTAAAATGCTGGTAATAACGATTTTGGCTGTATCCCTGCTTATCCCTTATATAAGATAAGAGGAAAAAGAGAGTTTAACTTTAATAAAAACTCTCTTTGAGGTTTTATCAGGGTTTCCAGATAATACGCGAAATCTTCCAATCTTTCAGAACATCATCAGAAGGCAATAACCCTTCAGGGCCATCCCAAATTCCGGTAAAAACGTAACTGACATGCTGACTTTGCGGGGCACGACAGATAACTGTAGGTTGCATGGTGAACTCATTGGATCGCTGGCATGCACCAAATGCCTTGCCATATAGCTCGGAGAAAGGGGTTCCTATTTTCGTTCCCCAAACCGTTTTAATTTCCTCATCCAATACATCAATACGATTAACCTTTCCATTGACCAGACCATAAAATTCGAGTTTGACCTGATCACCTTCCATTCCCTGAATCACGCTAATTAATTGACCCCCTTGCGTTTCCATACCACTACGCAGGCGATATTTATCTCCCAAGCCTTGCTCAACTGCGGATTGAGTCATGCCTGTCTGTTTATTGATTTCTCCAATCCCTTGTTCAGAGACACTCAGGGAACTGCCAAACCAGTTTAAAGGCGATAAAGAAGACCATGAAAATCCCGCTGTCCCGGCACAAGCGGTTAACAAAAATGAGCACCCAACTAAACTACTGAGTGTAATGATCCGCTGTTTAGGCAGGAATTTGAATACAAAAAATTTATCCATCACGATTTTTTACCTTGAAGTCTCTATGGGCAATAACTTGACATCTATCAGACCACATTTCCAAAAAAACATTCCCTTGTAAATACAAAACCATTCATCAATAGAAACGTAAAACCGATGTTAATAACACATTAATAATATGACATTGCCGATCTGTTTAAAGAACAAACAGTACTGTAAATCAATGTTCAAAAAATACAGTCGGGAGAAAACAATGGATCTGCCTGAAGGACAATATATTGATTACCAGTTAAACTCTAACTGGTATGTATTAGAAGAAAAATCTGAAACTTCGATTCCTGAAAAGTATTATATCTTTAAAGATAAAGATGGACACATTCAGGCCAAAATTATATTTGATACAGATAATAAAAATCTGGGCTTGTCAAAGGATCTTCTTGTTAAAAAAAACAAACACATGAGAAACTTGACTCATTCTATAAAAATTATAGTAAAAAAAATAATGGCTGAATAACATAAATAATATATAATTCTCAGCCATTTTATATTTTAATCAATAATCAATCGCTTACTAAAAATGGCACTTTCCTGCCCTAAATAATCATATTCCATCTTTTCACACATACAAATTGTTGCATCATTTTCTTCTGGAACCATGATCAAAATACTTGGACAACCTCTTGCCAATAATTTCTTTTCTAAACGGGAAATTAACGCATTAGCAATTCCCCTACCCCTGAATTCAGGATGAACGGCCAAATAATACGCATGTCCGCGATGCCCATCATAGCCACCCATAACTGTACCAACTACTTCCCCGGCAACTTCAGCAACCAGAAACAAATCAGCATCATGGTTTAATTTACGCTCAATGTCTATTTCTGGATCATCACCAGAATTAATCAAATCACAGCGTTCCCAAAGTGTGATGACGGCTTCAAAGTCGTCTTGCCGAAATACCCGAATTTCCATAGTTAGTAAGCCTATCTAATAAGCAGTTGAATCAACGTTAATTATCACTGCTTTTATTTTAGAATCAATATGAAAATGCGTTTACTGATACTAACAGGTATACTGCTAATATTCATAAACTAACCAAAATGAAAGCAGAAATGAATACACCTAATATATCTCAAGTTAAAGATTTTTTCCTCTCATTACAGGATCAAATTTGTAAGCAACTGGAGCAAATTGATGGTCATTCAACATTCATAGAAGACTGTTGGCAACGGGAAGAAGGCGGTGGCGGACGCAGTCGTGTGTTAACCGCTGGCGGTATTTTTGAACAAGCCGGCGTAAACTTTTCGCATGTCATGGGAAAATCAATGCCGGCCTCTGCCACAGCTCATCGTCCAGAATTAGCCGGTCGTAGCTATCAAGCCATGGGAGTCTCCCTTGTTATCCATCCGCTAAACCCCTATATCCCAACCAGCCATGCGAATGTGCGCTTCTTTATTGCTGAAAAAGAAGGAGAAACGCCTTTATGGTGGTTTGGCGGTGGGTTTGATCTCACTCCTTATTATGGTTTCAAAGAAGATGCCATCCACTGGCATAGCGTTGCCAAGACTTTATGCCAACCGTTTGGTGATGATATTTATCCAAAATACAAAGAATGGTGTGATGATTACTTTTTTATAAAACATCGAAATGAACCGCGTGGTATTGGCGGCTTATTTTACGACGATTTAAATACACCTGATTTTGATACCTGTTTTAATTTTACACAATCTGTCGGCAACGGATTCTTGCCTGCTTATTTACCGATTGTAGAACGAAGAAAAAATATGGCTTGGGGTGATCGTGAAAGACAATTTCAGTTATATCGTCGAAGCCGCTATGTTGAATTCAATTTAGTTTGGGATAGAGGAACTCTATTTGGTCTGCAAAGCGGTGGCAGAACTGAATCAATATTAATGTCTATGCCTCCGTTGGTACGTTGGGAATATGGTTATACTCCGGAACCTAATTCTCCAGAATCTGAATTATATAATTCATTTCTGATAAAAAAAGATTGGGTTTAACAATTAAAAACAGGAATATACGATTATCTCTGTGTTCCTGTTTTATATTTTCACTTCCTAACCCCATTAAATAGACCAGATAATTATCAGAACATTAATAAAATTGTTCATATTTTTTCATTGGCAATACCCTGCCATAAAAAATCAATATTCCCCCTAATGACTAACTCTAAAATTACAGTTAGTATTCAATCCGGGCCCAAAAAACAAACACAATATCTAATAAAAATAGAGGGGATTACCATGAGCAATAATCAAATCAACAAATACAGCTTAATTCCTCCATTTGTTTTGGAACAAATATCTAATGATTGCGATGAATGTACTAATCAATATGTATCAAAGACATTAGATCACGTTTATCACCTAATGAGCGCAACCGTTGAAGAGGATCTCCTTCATCAAGAAGATAAAGTAGAATCAGATGATAAATTAAATCGCACTATTTATGATGCCAAAAACAAAGAGGAATTTCCCGGAGAAGAACTGTCCCGAAGTGAAGGCATGCCTGAAGACAAAGATGTTGCAGTCAATGAAGCTTATGAGTATCTGGGTAAAACTTATGAGTTTTATAAAAACATTTTTGGCCGCAACTCGCTCGATAACAAAGGGCTAAAACTAGTTGCCACAGTGCATTATGGTAACAATTACTTGAATGCGTTTTGGTCCAGAAAACAAATGATATTCGGCGATGGAGATGGGAAATACTTTAATCGTTTTACTTCCGCTATTGATGTTATAGCACATGAGCTGACTCATGGTGTGATCGAAAGCGAAGCAGATCTTTATTATTTCTACCAATCCGGTGCACTCAATGAATCCATCGCAGATGTGTTTGGTATTATGGTGAAGCAGTATGTAAAAAATCAAAAGGCAAGCGAATCTGATTGGTTATTAGGGCAAGGTTTGTTAGGGCCTAAGTTTAATCCGGAGAATAAGCCTGATGTTGCCTTGCGCAGCTTTATTCATCCAGGAAAGGCTTTTTCCGGAGATAAACAAGTTGCCCATATGGATCAATATAAAGACCTTCCCTTCACCGTAGACAACGGGGGTGTCCATATATATTCAGGTATTCCTAACAAGGCATTTTATTTAGTTGCGACTGAATTAGGGGGATATACCTGGGAGAAAGCAGGGAAAATATGGTATCAAACTCTTCTGGACAAACGTTTATATCCTGATGCAGATTTTGAAGATTTTGCCAAACTGACAATTGAAAATGCTGAAGAATTATTTGATAAGGAAATTTCAGACATTGTTAGTAACTCTTGGAAACAGGTTGGTATTTTACTTCCTAAAAATGATTAACTCAATATTAATACAATATCAATTTATGTTAAAAGAAGTAACCTTAAGATAACACTAAAATAAATAATAAAGGATTAAGGATAATCCTTTATTATATTTATAAATTAACATTATTAAATACAACAAAAACCTTTCTCATTAGTAGCGAACACCACCATTTAGATTAATACTTAATTAAGGATCCCAGGGATTAAAATAAACACAATATCTAAAAAGCGGGGTATTATTATGCGCAACCATCAAATTAAATTAAATAAAACTGGTATAATTCCACCTTCTCTATTGGAATACGTCGTAAAAATTTGTGGTCAAAGTGATAAAGCATATATATTAAAAACATTAAATCATGTTTATAATTTAATGAATAGCTCTGCTGAGTTGGATATTCTCACTCATGAATACCAGCCTGGAAATTATAATAAATTAGATAGAACGGTTTATGATGCTCAATATAATGATCAATATCCAGGAAAAATACTAATTTTAGATGAAATAACGGCTACAAGCGACGATATATCCGCTAATGAAGCTTATGAGTATCTGGGTAAGACTTATGAGTTCTATAAAAACGTTTTTGGACGCAATTCGATTGATAACAAGGGCCTTAAGCTAGTTGCTAGCGTGCATTACCAGAAAAATTATATGAATGCATTTTGGGATAATAACCAAATGGTTTTTGGTGATGGTTATGCTCCCTATTTTAATCGCTTTACCTCCTGTATTGATATTACTGCTCATGAATTAACTCACGGCGTTATTGAAAGTGAAGCAAATCTTGATTATGCCTATCAATCTGGTGCACTAAATGAATCTATCGCAGATGTATTCGGCATTATGGTGAAGCAGTATACAAACAATCAACAAGCAAGCGAATCTGATTGGTTAATAGGTCAAGGGATATTGGGTTATGCACTTAATCCAAACAATGATCCCAACATTGCTTTGCGCTCATTCAAAAACCCCGGAAGCGCGAATCCAAAAGACAACCAAGTTGGCCATATGGACCAATATCAAGATCTATCCGTTAGAGATGACCAGGGAGGAGTCCACAAATATTCTGGTATCCCCAATAAGGCATTCTATTTATTGGCGATCGAGTTAGGCGGCTATTCATGGGAATTGGCAGGAAAGATTTGGTACGAGACATTGTTGGATGAACGTTTATCTCATAAAGCAAGCTTTAATGATTTCGCGATATTAACTATCAACAATGCAGAAAAATTATTTGGTAAAAAAATTTCAGATATTGTAACTCATTCATGGAAGCAAGTAGGAGCGTTGCTCTGATATTGACAATTTCTCTGTGATAATAAATGGCTAAGGAAGGCCTTGATTATATATCATTTTTTATTCCTCCTGATATTTTCAGAATCAAAGAATTAATCTTTCAAGTTTATCCCCCATCAATAAAACTTCATTTTTCCCCTTCACCACTTCAAATATTTTACTTGTTAATCTCACACCATAAAAAATTTACATTTTTAGTAGTGACTAACATGGTTAGTTTGGTTAATATTATGACTAGGCTAAATATACTCAGACATGAAAAACACATAGAATAGGGTATTATTATGAATAGCAATCAGATAAACAAGAAAAATATAATTCCTCCTTATTTATTGGAATGTATTGCGAAAAATTGTGATACTGAAGATAAAGAATTTATATTGAAAACTTTAGATCATGTAAATCAATTAATGAAACATTCACCCAGAGAAAATAAGCCTCACGCCAATGAAGACAATTCGTCATTATATAATGACAAAATACTACCCGAATAATAAAATAATTATTCACTATCGGGAAGTGTTTCTTTGACGTTAAGCACCAAAGCCATCACGCATGGCCGCGGATGACTTAGTTAAAGGATTGCTTTGACATTCATTATATTTATGAATTTTATTATAGAGTTGGGAACAAATAGATTATCTTTATCCTATAAAATATACAGAAAGCAGTTACAACTAATATTTTTTATTTTGCAGAATAAAACACTAAAAAAATTTATTTTAGATTATGATTACGAATGGAAACACGCAATCCTTGATAATAAAGGGCTAAAAATAGCCCTTTATTTATTGTATTTTTTAAAATAATTAACGCTTTTTCAAATGCTCCATTAAACGTTTACGCTTACGAAGCTGGGTTGCTGTTAATGTATTTTTCTTACCCGCATAAGGGTTAGCCCCTTCTTTAAACTGGATACGAATCGGTGTTCCCATCACTTTTAAAGAGCGACGGAAGTAATTCATCAAATAACGCTTATAAGAATCGGGTAAGTCTGTTACCTGATTACCGTGGATCACAACAATCGGTGGGTTATAACCTCCCGCATGAGCGTATTTCATCTTAACCCTACGACCACGGATCATTGGCGGCTGATGATCATCTTCTGCCATGCGCATGATACGGGTCAGTAAGGAAGTGTTAACACGGCGGGTTGCGCTTTCATAAGCTTCCTGAATTGACTCAAATAAATTGCCAACACCACTACCATGCAGTGCAGAAATAAAGTGAACACGCGCAAAATCAACAAAGCCCAAACGCAAATCCAGCATATCTTTGACGTGATCTTTATCTTCCTGACTCATGCCATCCCATTTGTTGACGGCAATAACCAGCGAGCGACCGCTATTAAGAATAAAGCCGAGCAGAGAAAGATCCTGATCAGAAATACCTTCACGGGCATCTACCACCAATAACACGACATTAGCGTCTTCAATGGCCTGAAGTGTTTTAATAACGGAGAATTTTTCAACGGTTTCCGTAATCTTACCCCGTTTACGAACACCCGCAGTATCAATCAGGATATATTCGCGCCCATCACGCTCCATAGGAATATAAATGCTGTCACGGGTTGTTCCTGGCATATCATAAACGACAACCCGCTCTTCCCCCAGAATACGGTTGGTTAATGTGGATTTACCTACATTCGGACGACCAACAATCGCAAGTTTTAGAGGCAAGCCAGTAGGATCAAACGCTTCCTCTTCTTCCTGTTCAACAGAAGCATCAAGTTCAGCCTGTTCCATCTCTGCCCAATAAGCAGCATTAGCCTCTTCTTCCGTTAATTCGACTTCTTCCGTTTCTTCTTTCTCAGAAAAAGGCAGCAAGGCACGTTCAATCAACTGCGTCACGCCACGGCCGTGGGAAGCGGCAATAGAATAAATATCCCCTAATCCCAATGAGTAGAATTCTGCAATGGAAGTGTCAATATCAATGCCATCAGTCTTGTTTGCCACCAAAAAGGTTGCTTTTTCACGACTGCGCAAATGCTTGGCAATCGCATGATCGGCTGGCATCAGCCCTGATCTGGCATCAACCATGAAGAGAACAATATCAGCCTCTTCGATAGCCATCAGAGATTGCGTAGCCATATGTGTTTCTACGCCTTCTTCCGTACCATCGATACCTCCCGTATCAATGATGATGAACTCCTGCCCTTCAACTTCTGCCCGTCCATATTTACGATCACGGGTTAAGCCAGGGAAATCCGCTACCAGCGCATCTCTGGTGCGGGTTAATCGGTTAAATAAGGTGGATTTTCCAACATTGGGGCGCCCAACCAGCGCAACGACAGGTATCATTTTTTTGATGCCTCATGACTAAATTTAAATCGATATCCTGCTAGAAATGATCCAACCAATGTTGCTCACTGCTACAAGATACTAAAAAGACGAAACGGCCCCTGTTACTTTCAGCACAGGAGCCGTATAGTTTCGTGCTATTTCGTATAGCGTTATATAACGCTAAAACACGTTCTGGAATTAGCGGGTATACAGGTAAACTGTCCCGTCCTTCGCTTGTACCATCAGTTTATCGCTGACAACAACAGGGCGGCTCAATAGGCCAGAACCATCAACCTTATGCTGAGCCACAAATTTGCCATCAGCCAGATTCAACCAATGCAGATAACCTTCGCTATCTCCAACAACCAGATAGCCATTATACATTTCCGGTGCGGTCAAGTTACGATGCAAGAGATCACTTTGCGCCCACAGTGTCACCCCATCGCTCTTACGCAGGGATAAAATACGGTCGTCCTGATCAACAATGAAAATATTATCATCAGTCACGACCATATCATTCACCGAACCCAGATCACGTTTCCAGATGATCTGCCCCGAACGCATATCCATTGCAACTAAATTACCGTTATAAGCAATGGCATAAATAACATTGTTAGAAATGACCGGTGTCATATCAACGTCATTCAGGCGATCGATTTCAGTGGCTCCCGTCACCTGAGAAATGCGCTGCTGCCAAATTAATTGCCCTTGAGACAGCAGGACAGCACTGACACGTCCATTGTCACCACCCACAACTGCGGCACCATAAGCCACGGCAGGAGCGGATTCACCACGAACTGACAACGGAGGTGTATCCATGTTAACTGACCATGCGATACTACCATCACCTTCATTCAATGCCTGCAACATACCATTGCCAGTGTGAATCAAGACGAAACCATCACTTACCACCGGGCGAGATAACGCTTCGCCGGCAACTGTTGAATCCCATTCAACTTTACCGTTTGTGGCATCCAACGCGATGACTTTTGCTTTTTCTGTGCCGACATAGAGACGATCACCGGAAACAGTCAGTCCCCCTGACAGCAGAGCTGGCAAACGGGATGACAGAAGACCTGCTTTCTCTGATAAGTCCGTTGCCCACAACTCTTTGCCACTATCTATATCAAACGCTTTGACAACACCATTTCGGTCAGCAGCATAAACCGTTGAGCCCTGCCAAGCCGGTGACAAGTGAGAATAGTAGTACCCAACGCCGCTGCCAACGGATTTATCCCAGACAACACGAGGTTTGAATTGATTTTCAACCTTTGGCAACGGTGACATGGTTACCGTATCCTGTTCGCTTGAACAACCAGCCAGCAGAACAGAAGCAACCAGCCCAACCAAGAGTGTTTTTCGCAGTTGCATTAGAAGTTGGCTCCCTTAGTTGGATAAATTATTAAGTTTAATTTTAATGAAATCTTTCATCGACTGAGGGCCATCAGATTCAAGCCCTTTGGAATATGCGGCACGAGCACCGGCTATATCACCTTTTTTCACCAGAATATCTCCACGGATATCCTCAGCAACAACCAACCAGCCTTTTCCCTTGACCAATTCTAACGTTTTCAATGCAGCATCCGTTTTATCTTCCGCTAATTGAACCCGGGCCAATCGAAGGTTGGATAACGTTTTCATATCTTCATCTGTGGCTTTACCTGATGCCGCCAGCAAATTTTTCTCAGCCTGAGCCAAGTCATTCTGCCCGATAGCATGTTTTGCCAGCCCCAAATCAGCCATGACACCGTAGATATTATTCGTTTCATTCGCAAATTTATCTGCGGCAGCAACACCCTCTTTCGACCCCAACGCCAGAGATTTGTTCAATTTCTCAAACTTTGCTGCCGTTTCATATAATTGGTTTGTTTGATGAGTCTGCCAGTAACGCCAGCCAACCAACGCGCCAAAGCCCAGAACTAAACCAACAGCAAGGTATTTACCGTTGGTGACGAAAAAACGCTTTATCGCGTCAACTTGTTCAGTTTCAGTGGTATAGACTTGCACAGAGTCTCTCCTTAGCCTAACAATTCGCTCAAACGTGCCGCGACCGTTTGTTGTGACAACGTTTCTTGTTCACCGTTTCGTAAATCTTTTACTGTTACGTTGCCAGACTGAATTTCATCTTCTCCGAGGATCAGGGCAACTTTAGCACCATGCTTACCCGCACGAGTCAATTGTTTCTTAAAGTTACCTCCACCGTGGTTGGTCATCAGGCGCAATTCCGGCAGTTGATCACGGATTTTTTCTGCCAGAATCAATGCGGCTTGTTGACTGCCTTCACCAAAGGAAGAGAGATAAACATCAGCAACTGTCAAATCGGCAACGAAGTCAGGATTGATTTCCTGCACTAACAGAACCATACGTTCCATGCCCATGGCGAAACCCACTGCCGGTGTTGCTTTTCCACCCAGTTGCTCAACCAGACCATCGTAACGCCCTCCCGCGCAGACTGTTCCCTGTGCCCCCAATGCAGAAGTTACCCATTCAAAGACTGTACGGTTGTAATAATCAAGGCCGCGAACCAGACGCTGATTGATGCGATATTTGATACCCGCGTTATCAAGTATCTGACACAATCCATCAAAATGTTCTTTTGATTCGGCATCAAGATACTCAAACAGTTCCGGTGCATCATTAAGAAGTTGCTGAATTTCAGGATTTTTGGAATCCAATACACGCAGAGGGTTGGTATACATCCGACGCAGGCAGTCTTCATCCAGCTTTTCTTTATGCTGTTCAAGAAATTCAACCAGTGCGTCACGATAATCTGCACGAGCTTCCAGTGAACCAATGGAGTTCAATTCAAGCGTAACGTGGTCAGCAATGCCCAGTTCGCGCCACCAGCGTGCTGTCATTAAAATGAGTTCAGCATCGATATCCGGCCCTTGCAAACCAAAAACTTCGGCACCCAATTGATGGAATTGGCGGTAACGGCCTTTTTGTGGTCGCTCATATCGGAACATAGGCCCGATATACCATAAGCGCTGTTCCTGATTGTACAGCAGACCATGTTGAATACCGGCACGGACACATCCTGCGGTACTTTCCGGGCGCAGGGTCAAGCTTTCTCCATTGCGGTCGTCAAAAGTGTACATTTCTTTTTCGACAACATCGGTGACTTCGCCAATTGCACGTTTAAATAACGGGGTCTGCTCTACAATCGGTGTCCGAATTTCGCTGAAGCCATAACCTGACAGCACACGCTTTAGCGTAGATTCAACTCGTTGCCAAATGGCCGTTTCAGCAGGAAGGCAATCGTTCATGCCACGAATAGCTGGGATATTTTTTGTCACGTTTTATCTCTTATTAAGATTTATACAATGGCATCGATTATAAAAGCGAATACTTATCAGGTTCAATCAGCAAACAAAATTCTCACTATATGCCCGTTTATCCAATAGATACCAAGATAAAAAGCATAGCTGGCGCATGATAACATGAACCAGCATCAGGCATATTACTCATCAAGCTGATTAATGCTGATCCGGTTATTAGAATCAAGGATCGCAGCTTTAGCCCGGATCTTCGCTTCAAGCTGATCAATCAGATCCTTATTATCAAGGCGCTCTCTCTGACGAATGCCATCTTCATAAAAACCGCTTTTCGTTTTAGCGCCGGTTACGCCAAGCGTTGAAACTTCTGCTTCTCCCGGGCCATTCACGACACAGCCAATGATAGAAACGTCCATCGGTGTAATGAGATCTTCAAGACGCTGCTCAAGCGCATTAACAGTACCGATAACATCAAATTCCTGGCGTGAACAAGTCGGGCAGGCAATGAAGTTGATGCCTCTTGAACGAATGCGCAATGCTTTCAATATATCGAAGCCGACTTTAACTTCTTCTACCGGATCTGCGGCCAAAGAGATACGCAACGTGTCACCAATTCCTTCTGACAATAAAATGCCCAGACCAATTGAAGACTTCACCGCACCTGCTCGCGCGCCACCTGCTTCGGTGATGCCCAGATGCAGCGGTTGATCAATTTTCTGTGCCAGTAAGCGATAAGCGCCAACGGCCAAGAAAACGTCAGAGGCTTTGACACTCACTTTGAATTGGTCAAAGTTAAGGCGATCGAGGATATCCACATGGCGCATTGCTGATTCAACCAGCGCTTCCGGTGTCGGTTCGCCATATTTTTCCTGTAGATCTTTTTCCAGCGATCCACCGTTGACCCCGATACGAATCGGAATGTTATTGTAACGAGCGCAATCCACAACCTGACGGATGCGCTCCTCGTTACCAATATTGCCGGGATTAATGCGCAAGCAATCCACACCATATTCGGCTACCTTCAATGCAATGCGGTAATCGAAATGGATGTCAGCAACGAGGGGAACATTGACCTTCTGTTTGATGGATTTGAACGCTTCAGCCGCATCCATGGTCGGAACAGAAACACGGACGATATCAACACCAACTCGCTCTAATGCTTTGATTTGATTGACGGTTGCCTCAACATCAGTTGTCCGTGAGTTAGTCATTGACTGCACCGCGATAGGTGCGTCATCCCCTATGGGCACATTACCGACATAAATACGCGTGGATTTACGTCTTTTTATCGGTGATTCATTATGCATTTTTACATTACTCCCCTACATCCCTGTATTTTGTTTATAAAAATTACAACTATGCTGTGGTGAATAATACACACAGGCGAACATGAATGCTTATTCAATGTTCGCCCAAATTCTTTACAAGATAAATTTGCCAGAAACTCTGTCGGTGAGTTTATTTCAGCTTCAGTTTGGCAGACACGCCTTTCTTAATAAAGGAACTCAGATCCACCGGTTTCCCCTGGAACTGAACCTTAACCTGTGAAGGCGCACCAATGTTCAAAGAGTAAGGCAATACACCGGAAAGTTTCAGGTTATCGCCTTTCTTTTTCGTGCCGCTAAACAGTATCTTACCTTTAGCATCTTTGACTTCTAACCAACACTCCCCGTTGAAGTCCATGACCAGCTCATTGCTGCTTATAGCGCTAATATTGTTCACGTCAGCTGATGATGTACTGACAACAGGATTTTCCGTACCTGTATTAGTCGTTACGCTGGTGTTTCCTGAAGTCGCATTTGTTGCCGCTGGATTAGGCACTGTTTTTGGCTCTGTTGCCATGGGCATTTGTGCATTGGAAGCGGTTGAAGCACTGTTTTTTATTCCTGTGCCATTCGCCTGCGCTGGAGACGCTTTCTCTGGAGAAACCGCCACAGATTGATTCTCTTTCAGAGGTGCGGATACATTATCCGCTATCTTGTTATCCGCTATTGCGGTTGAAGCACCCGGGCTATTTTCAGCGCCCTGAACATGGGCACTTTGGACGCTGGATTGTGCTGCCATTGAAGACAATTCTTTTTGTTGTGCCTTGTAGTTTTGCCACCACCATAGGCCAGTCATACCAAGTAGCAGAATGATGATAGCCCATGTTATTTTCATTAACCAACCATCACTCTTTTTACGTTTTTTCCCTGAGGAAAAACTTTGCATTGGAGAAACTTTCATGGTCTTGGCTGGCATTTGTTTATCTAAAATGCTCAAAATCTCAGATTCAGGCACTTGAACCAGTTTCGCATAAGCGCGAATGTATCCACGAAAGAATGTTGGTGTAATATTTGATGGAATATTATCTTCTTCAATATCACGAACAGTGGACAGTTTAAGACACAAGCGATCTGCCACAGTTTGCTGAGAAAGCTCAAGTTTTTCACGAGCCTGACGCAAAATCTGACCTGTTGTCAGATTCGCTTCTTCTGGGTAAGTTTCAGTCTTCATTAGCTAAGGACACTGGTACTGTTCTGGGTTAAAGAATTTACGCAAATTAATTTAATCGAGCTTCTAACTAATTTGTGCCACGAAATCATCTTACACTGCGTTGAACGCAGAAAATTATCTATCACAGCGATAACGGTTTATGTTGCTTTCCCTATTTTCCGTGAGTAATTGCTTAGCTTCTTCAAACCGCTTTTGTTCACAGAGAAAAGCATAATAATGACGTATTACAGTATCACGTCCTGTCGTCTGCTGCATGGCTATTCCGTAATGCTGGCTGGCGGCTTCAGGTCGGCCGGCATATTGTTCATGCAATGCCATACCTAAATGCGCCTCCGGATGACGAGGCTCCGCCAGCAAGACCTTCTGAAAATGATATTTGGCAGCCGGTAAATTCCGTTCCACCAAATAAGCCTTCCCTAGTTGTAATCGTGTATCTATGGCAACAACCTGAGAAGCACGGTGCGTTGAGTGTTCTGCACACCCCGCTGACAAGCCAAAACAAACTATAGACCAAATTATTGATTTCCGTATCATACCATTTTCATTTATAAGAATATGTCAAACTTCGCCAGATTTTTAGCCATTAATCGATATTAAACAGAAAATTAGACTGTTTTTACCTGAATAGGTTCACCTGTCAGACGTTTTTTCAATGTCCGTTTTGTTCTGTCAATGACATCGCCCGCAAGTTGTCCACAGGCGGCATCAATGTCGTCTCCTCTCGTTTTGCGCACGATGGTTGTGAAACCATACTCCATCAGAACTTTGGAAAAACGATCGATTCGGCTATTGGAACTGCGGCCATAAGGTGCACCGGGGAACGGGTTCCAAGGGATCAGGTTAATCTTACTTGGCGTATCTTTCAGGCATTCTGCCAATTGGTGAGCCTGTTCAACGCTGTCATTAACGTGATCAAGCATCACATATTCCACCGTGACACGCCCCTGATTGGCATTGGATTTTGTCAGATAACGACGTACACCTGCCAAAAACTCTTCAATGTTGTATTTGCGGTTAATTGGCACGATTTCATCACGAATGTCATCGGTAGGGGCGTGCAAAGAAATTGCCAATGCAACATCAATCATATCGCCCAATTTATCCAATGCAGGGACAACGCCGGACGTTGATAATGTCACGCGACGTTTTGACAGGCCAAAACCGAAATCATCCATCATGATTTCCATTGCGGGCACGACATTATTCAAATTGAGTAATGGCTCGCCCATTCCCATCATCACCACATTGGTGATGGGACGGCGACCACTGGATTTCAGCGAACCAATGATCTTAGCGGCGCGCCAAACCTGACCAATAATTTCAGATACCCGCAGGTTACGGTTAAAACCCTGCTGAGCCGTAGAACAGAATTTACACTCCAGAGCACATCCCACCTGAGATGAAACGCATAGTGTCGCCCGATCATCTTCCGGGATATAAACCGTTTCAACCTGTTGATCACCGACAGTAATCGCCCATTTTATGGTGCCATCAGAGGAGCGTTGTTCTTCTGCAACTTCCGGTGCTTTGATTTCAGCAACTTGTTGCAATTTAGCCCTGAGGACTTTGTTGATATCTGTCATCTGTTCAAAGTCGTCATAGCAATAATGGTAAATCCATTTCATGACCTGATCGGCACGAAAAGGTTTTTCTCCCATATCGATAAAGAATTGACGCATTTGTTTACGGTTAAGGTCAAGCAGGTTGATTTTACCGTTTTTCTTTTCAGGCGTGACAGATACGGCGGAGGTTGAAGGTGGTACGGTTTCGTTAAGTTGGGACATTTTTTACATCGCCTCGTTGTTACACTTTCGGCTCTGTGCTGATTTCATTTCAGCACTAAGTTCTCATGCGGTGACTGCCAATTCAATGAACATTCCATTCTGGCGATCTCGAATTCCAGTCATTATAAAATTCCAGAAATAGAGAACGAACATTGAAATAAAAATAATAAACGCCCCACTAAATCAAATCAGTGGGGCGCGTCATTGTACAAACTTTACTGTTTAGATGCTACGGGTAACTGAAGACTCAGTGACGAGGGAAAATCTCATCATCACTGAAGAAATAAGCAATTTCACGGTTTGCAGATTCAATGGAATCTGAGCCATGAACCGCATTTTCAGTAAAGCTATCCGCATAGTCTGCGCGCAACGTTCCTGCCAGCGCGTTGTCAGGGTTGGTTGCACCCATCAGATCACGGTGACGCTGTACTGCATTTTCGCCTTCCAGAACCTGTACCATAATTGGGCCAGAGGTCATGAACTCTACCAGACCATCAAAGAAAGGGCGGCCTTTGTGTTCAGCATAAAAACCTTCTGCTTGTTCACGGGTCAGATGCAGCATTTTGGCCGCGATGATTTTAAACCCTGCGCTTTCAAAACGAGCATAGATAGAGCCGATAACATCTTTCTTTACTGCATTGGGCTTGATAATGGAAAAAGTACGTTCAATTGTCATTGGATAACCTCTTTGGCACTTTCAGCGATGATTCATTTTAATTTTTATGCCCCAAGTTAAACTGAGGGCAAATCTACCCTGTATCTCACAGGAATAAAAATAGGCGTTGATTATAGGAGGAGACTTTCTGCTTGCCTACAAAAAACATAACATTTCATTAAAACTTTCTTAGCGAAAATTATCATTTTTTAGCATGAATCACATTTTAACTCAGAATGCCTGTTCAGGCGATTAAATCCCAAACAGGCATTCTGACCAAGATCATTGAATTTGCACTTTAATTCCAATATTAATTATAAAACCCTCTCCGTCACACATTGAACAAAAGGTTTGATCTCTTCGGATGCTTTCTTGTTGACGTTTGGTTTAACGTCATTAGACACTTTAAACTCCCCAGTAAATTTTCCTTCTGTACTTTGGGTTGTTTTATCCGATGTACCAATAATGCTAATGGTATATTTATGGCCGGCTGGTAATAAATCTGTGCACTTTCTCAACTCTCCCGGATGCGGAGACTTTTGAACTGTTATTTCTTGGTTACTATTTTTTTGAGTACCATTTGTTGCTGATATATCCGCAAACGAAGTTGGAATATAAAACATACCTAACAGCAAAACATATGAAAAATTTTTCATCTTTTTCCTCACTGTTTATGTTGAATTAATAAACCAATAGATACCCAATGGATTTTAAGTTGCATCGCGGCGGCAAGGGAATGAATCCCCGGGAGCATAGATAACTATGTGACCGGGGTGAGTGAGTGCAGCCAACAAAGAAGCAACTTAAAAGACGAAGGGTATAGTTTAATAACTGATTAATCATCTTTGAATTCCAATATATCCCCGGGTTGGCAATCCAAATATTGACAAATAGCATTCAGAGTAGAAAATCGAATTCCTTTAATTTTTCCGGTCTTTAGTAAAGAAAGGTTCTGTTCAGTAATACCAATAGCCTGTGCTAATTCTTTCGATTTAACTTTCCGTTTCGCCATTATCACATCTAAATTCATGAGAATTGCCATGGCATCTCCTATATAATGCTCTGATTTTCATCGTATATATCACATGCTTGGTAAAGAATACGTGAAATGATAGCCAGGCAAACTGAAATGAAAATAGCGACAAAATGACTCGAAGTTAAACTCAACGAGAAAAAACGTTCACCGACTGGTGCTCCCATTGTTAACCATAATGTTAATAAGGGCTCACAAAGAATATCCAGAACACTCCATAGAATTACTCCCCAGCCAGCATATTCCAAATATTTAACAGTGCGCTTGGAGAAATAATCACCTTTTCTATAATTGCCAAACAATCGATGGAAAGCCCAAAAGCCGCCACTCAACGATAATAGTGGTATTGTCGAAATCAATATACCCCCGGTTAATTTCCATGTACTCAAAGCATCATGATCAAAGTTAGATAATATTCTGCCGGTCAACGAAATTTCTAACCCATACTTTTCCAAAATTAACTGTGGTTCCAGCCAGCTAAAAATATTAATCACCATCACGATGATGATAATTAACAATGATAATTTAGACATGACTAAACTGAGTGTCGTTATTCGTGTGAGTTTTTCTGTGTTCATCATTTTTATAATCCACTGCCAACATAGATCGAATTATAGACAAAAATCAATGTAAAACAATAATTTTTTATCGCAAAAGAAGAATAAAAAATAGGCGCGTTATATTCATATGCAAAAAAACATGGCTAATGCCATGTTTTAAAAGATAATTCAGTATCTAATGGTTGACTTCTCATGACCAACGAATACGTCATTTCAATACAAAATTGACAGAGCTGATTTGCCCACTCAAGTCCAACACACTAAGCTGATATTTTCCCGGTTGCGATAATGTTTTAACCCATGACTGATTATGTTCTGTCACGGCAACTTGTTCACCATTCAAAAACCACCATTGTTTACCACTTCCTCCTTGCGTTGTTATTCGTAAATCCAAATCCTTTTGACCCGGAATGCGTTTCAGTACATCGCCTTCACGCACCCCAATAATCAATAATGGCGATTCATCCACTTTCATGGGCGGGCATTGGTGATTAATGGGAGGAAGCCGATTTGTCCGCTGCTCTTTAACAGGTAACCATGCTTCCAGTGTAATTGGCCATAAGACAACTGTCTCTGGCTTGGCATCGGGACAATCTGGGGCAACACGCAAGCCATTTTTATCCAGCCATATTCGTTCGTTGATCCCTGAAAGACCTTCTTGCCCAACAGCAGGCAATGTTGGGGGAATGGTATTATCCAAAATCCAGCTTAGGCGGCGCTGGCGACAATTGCTGTCTTCCCGGGAAACACTTTCCTGAGAAAAAGCCACACCGCCTGGCCAACAAATAGTCGCCTGACTGACACTGACTGGTCTCGGATCAACAGGAGTACGCATTGAGCTATAACGTAGATTTTCCATTAACAATCCGTTGATTTGATTCATGACAGGGATTGCAGTGGCATAACCAAATTGACCAGCAACAGGAGTTCCATCCGGCCTGCCAACCCAAACCCCTATGGTATAACGGGCATTCAGACCAATTGCCCAAGCATCACGATAACCGTAGCTTGTCCCTGTTTTCCATGCCAGTGGCACTTCAGCCGGTAAAACATTGTCAGGCTGAGGACGTCCCTCTCCTGCCATAATCCTTCTGACTATCCAAGCCGCCCCGGCAGAAAACAGTTGCCTATCCCGTATTTCCTGCTGTGGTGTAAAACGCACTGGAGATGCTTTGCCCTGACGGGCAAAAGCACTGTAAGCCGCAACCAACTCATCCATACGAACGGAAGTTCCTCCCAGAATAAGGGATAAGTTCGGTTCACTGCCCAATGGGAAACGCAATTTCATCCCCACGTTACGTAAATGAGCGGTGAATCGCTTGGCACCATAAGCTTCAAGAAGCTGCACCGCAGGCAAATTCAGCGATCTTACCAACGCTTCGCTGGCACTCACTGGCCCATTAAAACCACTGTCAAAATTACCCGGGCGATAATCATTAAAACGACGAGGAACATCCTGCAATAAAGATTCACCATGGATCAGCCCATCATCCAACGCCATAGCATACAAGAAGGGCTTGAGTGTGGAACCCGGCGAGCGCCATGAACTTATCATATCCACATGCCCAAAACGGCTGTCATCCTGAAAATCAACAGAACCAATGTAAGCTTTGACAGACATGTCGGTGTGATCAACAACCAAAACACCCATTGATGTTTTGGCTGCCAATTGATATTTCCAGTGAAAGACCATATCTTCCAGCTGGCGTTGTAAACTGGTGTCAATCGTCGTTTGAATGACTTCCTGCTGGTTTTCATTAATCATTCGTCTTGCCAGTAATGGCGCAAGTTGAGGAACCTGACGCGGGGCCAGCCAGACATTTTCTTCCTTAATATCAGCCACTTTTTTCGCTGACCAAACGTTATATTGCGCCAGTCGCTGTAATACTTTGTCACGAGCGGCTTGTGCCCGTTCCGGATAGCGATCCGGCCGTAATCGGCTGGGAGCTTGTGGCAATACAGCCAATAAGGCCGCTTCGCCGGATGAAAGCTCTGACGGCGATTTCCCCAAATAAGCCCAGCTTGCCGCCCCAACGCCCTGCAATGTGCCACCAAATGGCGCACGGTTCAGATACATCTCCAAAATTTCATCTTTTGAATAGTGCCATTCCAGTTGTAGGGTGCGCCAAACTTGCCTGAATTTTCCGGCAAAGGTACGTGGATGGGGATCAATCAATCGGGCAACCTGCATTGAAATGGTACTTCCTCCCGACACAATTTTTCCTGCACGAATATCCTGCCATGCTGCTCTTAGCAAAGAGACAGGATTGATACCCGGGTGTTTGTAAAACCAACGATCTTCATAGGTCAACAATGCCTGAAGATATTCAGGAGAAACTTGATCTAACGTGACGGGATAACGCCAAATCCCTTCGTTGTCAGCAAAGCGCCACAATGGTGAGCCATCAGATCCCACCACTACTCGCGCCATTTTGACGTTATGTATTGGCAACGGCCAGATTTTATCTGCTAACCACATTGCGGCAGAAAGTAGCAACAAGATAGCCAGAATACTTGCCAAAATAGGCAGATAAATGCGGGAAAACAATCTTCTCATTAAAACTGTATCCGAAAAACTGCATCCGAAAGAAAAGAGCCCCTATCATCAATAATAGGGGCTGATGATAATTAGCGGACAACTTCCAGTTTTGCGTTGGTTGTACCCACTGCACGCCAATTGGGAACATACATGGATTCAACCTGCGGAGCAGGCACCTGATAAACTCCCGGTGCGACCGCGCGAGCCAGATACAGTAATGTCACTGAGCTATAGGATGGCACAGCAACAGCGGCAACAAAGCGATCATCACGGTATTCGATGTGACGTATATCAGCTTTTTGCATTTCCTCAACAAGAGCTTGCAAACCTGCCGCACTTTCACTCAGGCTGGCACTGCTGGTTGCCAGATTTTGGTTTTCAATTTCCAATCCTGCTGGCAGTAAATCAACCACCAATGCATCTGGCACTGATTGGTTCGCACTCACTTCCAGCTTCACAATGACCATCTCTCCACTTTTCATGCGTTCGATGTAAGCAGGGTTTCCTTCCAAATCAAGGTAAGTACGCTTAATTTTCAGAACGTTTGAATAAGGACTCGGAGTATTCAGTGGATAGCCCACTACATTCAGGCGTGAATACAACGTGTTATCACCACGGTTACTGATATCTATGCCTTTCGAGATCTGCTCCGCAGTTAACGACTCAGTCAATGCACTGTCACTGTTAAGTGGTGGCATTTGCTGGTTAATCGCTGCTTTCCATGGTTGTTCAGTAACGCCGATAAGGTAACGCCCTGCCAGATAAAGAGAATTGCTTTCCTGTGTTGAGAAGTAATCACGGGTTGTCAGTTCATTGGATAGATTGAACAATTTATTATCCCGCTCTTTCTGCAACATGTTGTGCTCTGTCAGCAGGGCAACAATCAGCGCGTTATCACGGATGATGCTGCCGTAATCACCCAATCCATAGCCAGGTTCGCGTGATTTATCGACCCCTGACTGAACAGCTTCATTGCCACGAGTATTATCCCCCATCATTTTCAGTGCAATACCCAGCTGAACGAGAGACAAGCCACTTCCGGCCTGTTCCCGACGTTCATAAAGTTGTCTCAATCCACTCAGCGGTGCTTTTCGCTGGCTTGCCAAGACTAACCCGGCATAAGCTTGCACAGAAAATTGTGTCGCAGATCGTGACCTACTATAACGATCACTAATGATGGCTTTATCCTGTAGGTAGCGCAGTAAACGGTTATTAGCCGCTTTTAAGGCATCAACCGACACGCTGTAACCTTGCTGGCTTGCACGGAACAGGAAATCTGTCGCATAAGCAGTCAGCCAGAACTCTTCATCGCCATTACGGTTCCACAATGAAAAGCCGCCATCATGGCGCTGCATACTCAGCAAATGTGTAATTCCTGCCTCAATTGCTGCCCGACGTTTTTCATCGCTCTGTGTCTTGATACCCAGTTTTTTCAATTCAGATTCATTGGAATAGAGTGATGGATAAAGCCCACTCACTGTTTGTTCCAGACAGCCATAAGGGTAAGCATACAATTCACGAATATAGCGTGCGATTTGCAATGGCGGTCTGCTGGTCAGCAATAGCTGCCCTTCCAATGTATTGGGTTCCAAACCAGCAATAGCCGTCAGTGGTAACTGCCAATTCTGCCCTTGCTGGATCACATCAGCAAATTGGATAGTTTTAGCTGGGTATGCAGGGCGAACGCCAATTTTCCAGCTATTTTTATACTGTTTCAGATCTTCGTCAGGTAAGTTCAGGCCATTCACCGTCAGGAACACTTCACCTTGCCCAAAACCATAATCGGCTTTGACAGGAATTTGAATTGTTGTCCGCTTTCCTTTTTCCAGTATAAGTTTTTTGCTTGTCACGTCTTGTAATTTAATCAACCCCTCAGCAGCAAAATTCAGCGTCAACGCTTGTGGCTGTTCAGTCAAATTGGTGAGATCCAGTGACAGTTGGGATTGATCGCCTCCCGCCATAAAACGAGGCAGTGACATCTGAGTAATGACTGGCGCGGCAACAACGATTTTACGTTCACTGTGACCAAATTCATCACCACTCCATGCCTGCGCCATCAGCCTGAGCTCCCCATTGAAATCAGGGATCGGCAGGGTAATTTCACCCTCTCCATTAGCATTTAATGTAATTGGCTTGGCTTGTTCTGCGATGATTTTAACTTCTGTCAGTGGTTTTTTACCGCCCCGATCAAGTGAGCTATCGCTCCCGTCTCCCCCAAAGCGCAGGTTAGCCTGACGCCCTTCTGCTTCAATTAAATGACCATAAACATCATATTGGTCAACGCTGTAGCGCTTACGACCGAAGAAAGCGTCATAAGGATCAGGAGTTTTAAAATCGGTAATGCTCAACACTCCTGTATCCACTGCTGAAAGCAAAACATAGACTTGTTTAGGAAGCGCTTGCCCCTGTTGAGGTGTAGCTTTGATTCTGACAGTAAGATCCTGATTTGGGCGCATCTTATCAGGTGCGCTTAAGGCTAAATTTAACTTACGCCCTTCGTCCATCAGTGGCAGATGTAATACGCCAATCGCTCGCTTAGGTGTTGCCTGACGAGATTTATCTCCCGGACGTACAATGACGGCTGTGATATATAAATCATGACGGGCCCACGCTTGATTAATTGGGACATCAATATCTAAACCTTTTTCCGGTACCTCTACTTCCTGCCACCACAATGGGCCATCACTGGATTCTACCAACAAATAACCTTTACCTTCCTGCGGTGCAATCATATGCAGCTTCACTTTTTCACCCGGCTTATAAGCGGGCTTATCCAGTGACAATTTGACCTGATCCGGGCGAACGGCGCCTGTACCTCCGGTATTATCCTGCCATGAATAACCGGCCCAGAAATTCAGGCTAGTGACAAGCTGATTCTGAGGGTTCACTACCTCAATGCGATAAGAACCCCAATCAACAGGAAAACTGACTTTAGCGATACCATTTTTCGCAATCTGGACAGGCTCATCAGCCATCACCAAATCTTTCTGGTCATAACCCGAATCCCAGCCGTTATTGTCTGACCAACGCCAATAATAATCACGCCGTTCATATATCAAACGTGTCCTTAATTCTGATATAGCATGCTTTTTGCCGTTCGCATCCGCATAAACGATTTCAAATTCTGCCAGTGAATTTTCATCCACGTTATAACGGTTTTCATCACGACCAGTGCGATAATTATAAATGGACTGTTTATTAAACAGTGGACGCACACCAACTAGCTGTCCGGCAGGCCAAATAGCCTGCTCTGCGCGGCGGGTCACCGGACGCCCGCCTGATTCCAGCAAACTGGCCTGTACTATGACTTTTACGGGAGATGTAACGGATTTCCAGTTATTATCACTGACAGAGAGATTTGCTTTCCCTTCACTATCTAAAGTGAAATCAAACTCATCCAATGTCCGTATCAAATCAGTTTCTTGTACAGAACCGAATTCATACCCTGGTAATTGCGCCACTGCATTACGGGCTGGACGCAAGAACAATTGCCCTTGCAAACGATTACCAGCAGCAGGCGCGCCATACAGGTAACTGCCTGTTATAGCGAACTCAATATTTTGGTCTTTCAATATCGGCTGATTATTGACGTTTCCTTTAATTTCCAATGCCATACGTTCAGGCATGAAATCTTCAACATTAAATTTGTAATAACGTGGGGTGTTATCACCTACATCGAATCGTAATGACCACATTCCTGTTTCAGCTTCGCGAGGTATAGGATAACGGTATTGGTACAACCCGTTTTCAGCTTGCCAAACAAAACTGCGAACAACCTGATTATCCGCTTTCAATACATCTACTTTAACTGGCTGTGATTTAAGTGGACGACCATCACCGTCACGTAGTAAACCATTAACGATCAGCGTTTCTCCCGGCCGGTAAAGATCCCGTGGGCCAAAGACGAAAAACTGTTTGCTGTATCCCTGAGGGCCTCCGATATCGAATTCAGAAAGATCCAACGCCGGAGAATTCAAGTCGATAATGCTGGTGTGCCCATCCTGAGTGGCCAGAAGTAATTTTGCTTTACCCGTTTTTTCGAGCGAGGCATGACCATCACTGTCCGTTGTTGCTTTTGACAAAAGCTGCCCTTTTACATCCAGCAGGCGAATCTCAACGCCTTTCAGACCAGATCCTTGTTCCAGTGACTGGGTAAATACATCGATCCTGTTCAGGTAGCTGTGCATGGAGACGCCAATGTCACTCAATGTAAACAGAGTAATTGGCTGGCTATAAGTGTATTTTCCCGCTTGTTGCATTACTGCCAGATAGACGCCATCTCTTTGTAATTCTTTGATGTTATTAATTGGCAGCAATAATTTTTCACGGGTATTGGCAGTAGGATTGAGGTCAAAACGACCAGTGTAGACTAACTCCGTTTCTCGCAGTAATTCCTTGGATTCCCAGTAATTCATATTACTGCTGTATTGCCAGTTAGCAATGAATGAAGGCAATGCTGCATCTTTGATTCTGAAAAAATTGACATCTACGCTATCAACATTGAGCGCTAAAACAGGTAATCCTTCCGCAGCTTTACTGGGTAGCAACACCCCTTTGCTGGCAAAACCTACCGATGGCGTAATAGATGCGGTCTTAAATTTTTTTTCATAGGCAGTTGCCAATCGACGCTCATTTATACCTTGGATACCTTCATCAACAGTCAACTGTAACTCACGTGCCGGCGGTAAATGGCGTAACCTAAGCTCCATCTGGTTATTGGAAAGTTCCCATGCCCCATCCAATTTCCCCGATTTAATGTCAACAAGATGCAATTTTTGTGAGAAATTCTGATTCGGATCTAAAGGAACGGAGAATGTCACAACCATCGCACTCGCGCCGTCCAATTGCAGCTCAGAGGCATCTAGGATGGTGACATCTTTACCCGCATAACGTTGTTCTTTTTTAGTCGCCTGCTTTTCAGGATTTTCTTTTTCAGTAACTGTTTTTTCTGTGGTTGATGCTGTTAATTGAGGAGTCGACGTTTCCGATTTCTCATTATCGGCCACCTGCTTATTCTGAGGTAATGAAATGTTCTGTTTTTCGATGTTTTCTGTTTTAGTTTTATCTGTATTATCAGACTGATCGCATCCTGACAGTACAAATAGTGCAAATAACGAAGCAACCATGACCGCAAGGTATCGTTTTCTCCTTGCAGCCTTTTGCCAAAATTGACATTGATACATAACCATAACCCTTGTTGTTTACCGGATAATCCAGAATATTATTTTTTGGATATTCATTATGGTACTTCCTATTTCACATAACTAATGCGCAGAAAAATAGCGAATTCTTTGGCTGAATAAAATTTTCCCTGCGCTTTTACCCTATGTTTTTTCAGATTTTCGATGTCTCTCGCAATATTAGTTGAATAATTGCAACTAAATTACATTTAATCATTATTGATTGATAACGGGGATAGTATCCCTCAACCAACTACCTAATTTACGTTGATAGAAGGGTTGAGTATGCTGAATCAAATAATGACTAATGCCCCTTTCTTTCTCATCAAGCAAGCAAAAATCGACCGATTCATCTTCATCAAGATATTCGCAAGCCAGTTCACCTGCTTCTTGAATCAGCAAATTTATTTCATCGCCTGATAGTGTCCCACTAAACTCTAAGCCAATTAGTAGATTAGGTTTTTCATCTACATTTTTATCATGGGCCATAACCAGAAAAGCACGCCGAATGGGTTTATGTTGTTTGAATAAATTAATCAAAGCCTCAATAAGCTGAGTCGGTTGTTCTTCTGGCTGACTAAGAATGATACTGCTTCCGCTAGGAACTTTTATTTCGGTAGCGACAGGCCCATTTGATAAACTCATGAAAATCTCCGAACAATGCTGTTTGAACTACGGTTAAGACTATTGAAAAGTTCAGTCATATAGCCCCCCATTAAGAGAGGCTATCAAGAAAGGTAATTTGAAAATGTGACTTTTTACTTCTTCGCTTTTATTTCGCTTTCGCTAACAGTAAATTGGCAATAGTACGCACGCCATATCCCGTTGCACCTGCTGCCCACTGTTCAACAGAAGATTTCCGGTAAGTTGCTGAGCAGTCGATATGTACCCAGCCTTTTTTGTAATTTTCGACAAAGTGAGACAAAAACGCGGCTGCGGTACTTGCTCCCGCGGAATGTGCAGGTGATGCAATGTTGTTCAGATCGGCAAAATTGGATGGCAATTGGCTACGGTGGAATTCAGCCAGCGGCAAACGCCAGAACAATTCATTTTCAATATCAGCCGCTGATAACAAATCAGATGCCAATTGGTCATCAAAGCTGAATACAGAGTGATAATCGTTTCCTACTGCCATTTTTGCTGCGCCCGTTAAAGTTGCAGCATCAATAATCAGTGGTGCTTTTTCTGCACTGGCATCAATCAAGCCATCAGCCAGAACCAGACGCCCTTCCGCATCCGTGTTCATCACTTCAACCGTTTTGCCATTGCGATAACGAATAATATCGCCCAATTTGAAAGCATTACTGCTTACCATATTGTCTGCAATGCACAGGAATAGTTTTACGCGATGCTTCAAGCCCCGACTAATGGCAAGAGCCAAGGCTCCCGTTAATGTTGCCGAACCGCCCATATCCGATTTCATGGAGTCCATGGAACTGGAAGGTTTGATGCTATACCCGCCGGAGTCAAAGGTAATGCCTTTACCAACCAGGCAGGCAAAGACAGGGGTTTTTGCCTCTTTTGTCGGATTGAAATCCAATGCCAGAAAAACAGGATCACGCGAAGAGCCACGGCCGACAGTATGGACTCCCATGTAACCCTGTTCACGCAGGTCATTTCCTTTGATAATCCGATAACTAACGGCATCACCCGCTACGCCGATCAGTAAATCAATGGCCCGCTGAGCGAGCTGTTCTGGCCCTAATTCTTCTGCTGGAAGATTGATGGTATCGCGCACCCAATCAATGAATTTGATCCTTCTTTCCAGTTCTTGTTTTTCCAACACAGATAACTGCGGCCATTCAATCGTGCGCAGGCCCTTAGGTGAACGAAAGCCCAGCCAGAATGCCCAACTTCTTTCCAGATCCCAACCATCACCCACCAGAGCAATGTTGCGCATCCCTTGCCCGTCAACTTTACGCCCCGCGCGTTGAATTGCGCCTAATTTTCCATGACCTTCCAAGTGGATGGTGATCCCTTGCTCACTCGAACTAATTAGTGCTTTTTCACCCCAGCAAGCATCAGCTGCCTCATAAGACAGTGTTATGGGCATGATTTGTTTTGTCATTTTCTCTCACTTCTTATCTTATTATTTACTGTTTCACAGTAAGGGTTTACTAATGTAAAAAAACTGGCAATTGCCAGTTTTCCATTAAATGCAGACTATGCCAAGCTATTGAGCAAGAATCAGTGAGTTTGCGCTATTTTTGTCTTGAACAAATGTCGCGTTACTCATATTCATCCAACCACACTAACAAGATAGCTTCCAATATTTTTTCATTGGATTTCTGTGGATCATCATCAAAACCATCCAATTCACAAATCCATTCATGCATATCGGTGAAACGTACTGTTTTGGGATCTAGATCCGGAAATTTATCATACAGCGCTTCGCCAATATCACGACTGTCAGACCATTTCATTTTTCCTCCCCCTGTCAGTGCTCACGGGCATGGTTGATGGTATATTTAGGGATTTCTACGACCAAATCCTCATCAGCGACTTTGGCCTGACAGCTCAACCGACTTTCCGGTTCCAGCCCCCATGCTTTATCCAACATGTCATCTTCCAGCTCAGCACTTTCCTCCAGTGAGTCAAAGCCTTCTCTGACGATGCAATGACAGGTGGTACATGCACAAGATTTTTCACAAGCATGTTCAATTTCAATGCCATTACGCAGTGCAACATCCAGAATTGATTCGCCTTCCTTGGCGTCCAATACTGCACCTTCAGGGCAAAGTTCGTTATGAGGTAAAAATACAATTTTAGGCATAATTAAATTTCATCCACAGAATGACCCGCCAAAGCCCGGCGGATTGATGTGTCCATACGGCGCGCGGCAAATTCCTGCGTTTGTTTGTCCAATTCTTTAATTGCACTTTCAATCGCATCAGGGGAAGCTCCCTGAGCGCTTTCAATTAATACTTGTGCGGCTGCGTCAATGGCAGCATGTTCTTCCTGACTGAGTAAGTCAGCATCTTTTTCCAGTGCGCTGGTTAAACTTTCCAGAACCCGGGCGGCTTCTACTTTTTGTTCAGCCAATTTGCGGGCCTGAATATCTTCCTGCGCATTAGTCATGGAGTCTTTAAGCATGCGGGCGATTTCTTCATCTGATAAACCATAGGAAGGTTTCACCTGAATGGAAGCCTCAACACCCGTAGATTTCTCCAATGCACTGACGCTCAACAGACCGTCAGCATCGACCTGAAAAGTCACGCGAATATGTGCGCCACCGGCCGGTAATGGAGGAATGCCACGCAATGTGAACCGTGCCAGTGAACGACAATCGTTGACCAATTCCCTTTCACCTTGCACCACATGGATGCTCATCGCAGTTTGGCCGTCTTTGAAAGTGGTAAACTCTTGCGCTCTTGCAACAGGAATAGTGGTATTACGCGGAATGACTTTTTCAATTAGCCCTCCCATCGTTTCTAAACCAAGTGACAGGGGGATAACATCCAGCAACAACATTTCGCTGTCAGGTTTGTTACCTACCAAAATATCGGCCTGAATTGAAGCGCCAACAGCCACGACTTTATCTGGATCAATAGAGGTCAATGGCTCACGGTCAAAGAATTCCCCTACCATACTGCGCACTAATGGCACTCGTGTTGAACCGCCAACCATGACTACCTGCAATACTTCATCAGCGGTAACACCCGCATCTTTCAATGCCCTGCGGCAGGAAAGTAATGTGCGTTTGACCAGTGAAGTAATCAATTCGTTGAATTCTGTGCGGCTAATTTTACCTTCCCAGTCAGCAATCCGGATTTCCGCACTCTCCGCTTGACTCAAGGTAATTTTGGTTTGAGTGGCAATATCTAACAATTGACGCTGTAACCCATGATCGTCATTGCTAATTCCGGACTGTTCACGGATCCAATTCGCCAATAATGCGTCAAAATCATCACCACCCAGTGCGGTATCGCCCCCCGTTGCCAAAACTTCAAATACGCCACGGCTAAGGCGGAGAATAGAAACATCGAATGTTCCGCCACCAAGATCGTAAATAGCGATAACACCTTCCTGGCCTGAATCAAGTCCGTAAGCAATAGCCGCGGCTGTAGGTTCATTCAAAAGGCGGAGAACATGCAAACCGGCTAATCGTGCAGCATCTTTGGTGCCTTGACGTTGTGCATCATCAAAGTAAGCAGGAACCGTGATCACTACACCATCGAGTTTGCCATCCAAGGTTTCTTCTGCCCGTTGTGCCAACGATTTCAATATTTCAGAAGAAACCTGAATAGGATCTACCAGACCCGTCACGGTGTTGATCAAGGGCAGACCGTTTTCACTTGCCTGAAGTTGGTATGGCAGGTTGGGATAACGTTGCTGAATGTCAGCCAAAGAGCGTCCCATCATACGTTTGACAGAACTCACGGTATTAGTGGGGTCGGATGCTGCTTGCTGACGAGCCTGCCAACCAACTTGAATATCTTCTTTGCGATATTGTACAACGGAAGGCAGTAAGTGACGGTTTTCACTGTCTGCCAACGTTTCCGCCTGACCACTGCGGACAGTCGCAACCAGTGAGTGAGTCGTACCAAGATCAATCCCCACAGCCAGACGACGCTGGTGAGGTGCGGCAGATAGACCAGGTTCGCTGATTTGTAATAAAGCCATGTGTGCCCCTATAAATCTATTCAGCTAACTATTATGCAGCTAAAAATCTCAGCTAAAAATCATCCAGCAACCGTTCTTCCAGTTGTTCAACCTGCTGTTGCAATTTATCCAAAAAGCGTAATTTACGAACTGTATCGGCTGCCGTTGACCATTCGCCAGCGTCTAACTGATGCTCCATCTGCTCACTACGAGTTTTAATCATTTTATTGAGGCGAGATGAAAAATGGGTCAGTGCTGTTTCTGGGTCCGTGCTACGTCCGATGACATCAAGCTCTTCGCGTAATTCCAGCTGCTGCATCAGGAAAGCCGTATCCTGCATCGTGTGCTGTTCGTTGGATAGATCAAACCCTTGCTGAGAAAGCATATATTCTGCGCGTTTCAGGGGATGTTTTAGCGTCTGGTAACCTGCATTGATGGTAGCAGCTTGTTGGAGTGCCAGCGTTTTTTCACGTTCAGGTTGGTTGGCAAAACGATCTGGGTGAAACTGACGCTGTAATTCCTGATAACGGGTCGCCAACAACTCACGGTCAATCGCATAACGCGAAGGCAGCCCGAATAAAGTAAAGTAGTCCATAAGTTACTCTTAGTTTCGCAAAGTGCGGAGTCAAACAATGGGTTTAAACGTGGAAGCTTTCCCCACAACCGCATTCGCTGGAAACATTGGGGTTGTTGAATTTAAAGCCTTCATTCAGACCTTCTTTGACAAAATCCAACTCAGTGCCATCAAGGTAAAGGATGCTTTTACCGTCAATGATGACTTTCACGCCCTTATCTTCAAAAATCTGATCTTCTTCATTAACTGTATCAGCAAATTCAAGTACATATGCCATACCAGAGCAGCCGGAAGTTCTCACTCCCAAACGCAACCCGACACCTTTTCCTCGATTGCCAAGAAAGGCCAAAATACGCTGGGCTGCACTTTCTGTCAGGGAAATTGACATACAACACCTCACTTTTAAAACCAGTAAAGGTGGATATTGAACCAATATCCACCAGAATTATTTTCTATTTACGAAACGTTCTTTTTGCAATACATTCCTTTTGCAAGGATAGTTATTTACAAGAATAATTATTTACAAAAATAGTTATTTTGCTTGGCGCTTATTCTTGTAATCAGCAATAGCAGCTTTGATTGCATCTTCTGCCAAAATAGAGCAGTGGATTTTCACTGGCGGTAGTTCCAGTTCGTCAGCAATCTGAGTATTTTTGATAGACTCAGCCTGTTCCAGCGATTTCCCTTTCATCCATTCTGTTACCAGAGAGCTGGATGCAATCGCAGAGCCGCAGCCATAAGTTTTGAAGCGTGCATCTTCGATGATGCCTTCATCGTTGACTTTAATTTGCAGCCGCATGACGTCACCACAAGCGGGTGCCCCTACCATACCACTACCCACTGAAGGATCTTCACTGTCGAATGAACCAACATTACGTGGGTTTTCATAGTGATCAATTACTTTGTCGCTGTAAGCCATGTCGTTACTCCTGAAACCGTCTGATTAATGATGAGACCATTCGATGGTGCTGAGATCCACACCCTGTTTGAACATTTCCCACAATGGAGAAAGATCGCGCAGGTGACCAATCGCGTTGAGAATCAACTTGATTGCATAGTCTATTTCTTCTTCCGTGGTAAAACGCCCCAAAGAAAAACGAATAGAACTGTGTGCCAGTTCATCATTCATGCCCAGTGCCCGCAGGACATAGGAAGGTTCCAAACTCGCGGAAGTACATGCCGAGCCAGAAGAAACCGCCAGATCTTTCAATGACATCATCAATGACTCACCTTCAACATAGTTGAAGCTGACATTCAGAATGTGCGGTGCACCCAGTTCTAAATCACCGTTCAGGTAAACTTCTTCAATATCTTTAATGCCGTTCCACAGACGCAGACGCAATCCACGCAGGCGTTCTGCTTCTGATTCCAGCTCTTCTTTTGCGATACGGTAAGCTTCACCCATACCAACAATCTGGTGAACAGGCAATGTACCTGAACGCATACCACGCTCATGACCACCACCGTGCTGCTGTGCCTCAATACGTATGCGTGGTTTACGGCGAACATACAGTGCACCGATACCCATAGGGCCATAAAGTTTATGAGCAGAGAAAGACATCAGATCAACTTTCAGTTTGCTGAGGTCGATAGGTAATTTGCCAACACTTTGAGTTGCATCAACATGGAAAATGATACCACGGCTACGACACATTTCACCGATGGTCATAATGTCTTGGACAATACCAATTTCGTTATTGACGTGCATGATGGAAACCAGAATCGTATCTTCACGCATGGTGGCTTCCAGCTCTTTCAGATCAAGCATGCCGTTGCTCATTGGTGCAAGGTAAGTGATCTCAAAACCTTCACGCTCCAGCTGGCGGCAAGTATCTAAAACCGCTTTGTGTTCCGTTTTGCTGGTAATAATGTGCTTGCCTTTTTTCTGATAAAATTTTGCAGCACCTTTAATCGCAAGGTTATCTGACTCTGTAGCGCCTGACGTGAACACGATTTCACGCGGATCTGCACCAACCAGATCAGCAATTTGATTACGCGCGATATCAACCGCTTCTTCAGCCTGCCAACCAAATCGGTGTGAACGGGAAGCCGGATTACCAAAAATCCCGTCCATAGTTAGATAGTTCATCATCTTTTCAGCAACACGTAGATCGACTGGTGTTGTTGCTGAATAGTCCAAATAAATGGGTAATTTCATTGCTCACATGCTCCGTAAGACACTTTTAATACTTTTGTTTGCCGCTTTGCCGCAAGGTTATGCGCGCAGGTTAACGTTAATCGTCTCTTGAGGCCTACCGTTCGGTGTACGGCGCTTATCACCGTCTTGACGATCAGCAACGTCTAATACTTCTTGGTTATTCACTAATTCTTCTAAACTGATGCTGCTCAGGAAACCTGTGATGCGATCACTGAGGTCACGCCACAATGTGTGTGTCAAACAACGATCACCGCCTTGACAGCCTTCTCTGCCCTGACAACGAGTTGCATCAACGGATTCATCAACAGCTGAAATCACTTCGGCAACGAAAATCTTACCGGCATCTCTGCCCAGTAAATAACCGCCACCTGGACCACGGACGCTAGAAACCAGACCATTTTTACGCAGGCGGGAGAACAACTGCTCAAGATAGGAAAGGGAAATTCCCTGACGCTCAGAAATGTCGGCTAATGGCACCGGCCCTTCTTGTGAATGCAACGCCACATCTAGCATGGCAGTTACCGCATAACGTCCTTTTGATGTCAGTCTCATAACAAAAACTCCATGGTGAAATATAGATGAAATTGTGACATTCCTGAGTGTTTTAGTCAACTATTTAACCTAGTAATCCACTCAACTATTATTTGAACGCTTTTTCACCTGTTTATCTTGGATTTTTTGGTTGTTCCTGCTAGCTCTTCCCGCTGGATCTCAGTTATTTCTTAGCCCATTTTTCCATAGAAGTTAGTATACCTCGCAGAATATTCAGCTCCTGCGTTTCAGGCCGTGCACGAGTATAAAGACGTCTTAACCTGTTCATTATTTGACCCGGATGCGCTTTGCGGATGAAGCCTGATTCGTTCAATACCTGTTCAAGATGTTGATAAAAACGCTCCATATCCTCAACAGCCGGATATTCTACCTCATGATCTGACGAAGGGGCTTTTTCTGGTTGTTCCTGAGCTGAAAGATGAGCCATGCGAATTTCATAGCTAACCAGTTGAACAGCCATCGCCAAATTCAACGAACCGTACTCCGGATTTGTCGGAATATAAAGATGATAATTACATTTTTGCAGCTCTTCGTTAGTCAACCCCACACGTTCACGACCAAATACAATCGCAACCGGAGAGTGGCTGGCCATTTTGACACAACGTTCACCACATTCACGAGGTTCAACCATTGGCCAGGAAAGGGTGCGGGAACGGGCACTGGTTCCGATGACCAATTCACACCCAGCTAATGCCTCATCCAACGTACTCACAATCGCCGCATTGCCGATAACATCACTTGCACCGGCTGAAAGTGCGATAGAATGAGAATCAGGTTGAACTAACGGATTCACCAGATACAAATTGGACAATCCCATTGTTTTCATGGCCCGAGCGGTTGATCCCATATTGCCCGTGTGGGAGGTTTCAACCAGAATAATGCGGATATTCTCTAACATGACGGCTTTTAAATTCAGTATAAGAGCCGAATATCTTAACACAGCATTAGTCATTTTGACGAACTACTGCTATACTGCGCGCCGATTTGTTTCCCGTTCTTTAAAATTCTGGTGGAAGATACCCCATGCATCCGATGCTAAACATCGCTATACGCGCTGCACGTAAGGCCGGCAACTACATTGCCAAAAGCTACGAAACCCCTGATGCCATTGAAGCGAGCCAAAAAGGCAATAATGATTTCGTCACCAATGTTGATCGTGACGCAGAAAAGCTGATTATCGAAATTATTCGTAAATCTTATCCTAAGCATACAATTATTACCGAAGAAAGCGGTGAGCACTTAGGCGAAGAAAACGATTTCCAATGGGTTATCGATCCACTGGATGGCACCACCAACTTTATTAAACGTCTCCCTCATTTTGCTGTTTCCATTGCTGTGCGTATTAAAGGCCGCACTGAAGTGTCCGTGGTTTACGATCCAATGCGCAATGAGCTGTTCAGCGCGACGCGTGGTCAAGGCGCACAATTAAACGGCTATCGTCTGCGTGGTACCAATGCTCGTGATCTGGATGGTACTATCCTTGCGACTGGTTTCCCGTTCAAAGCCAAACAGCACTCCATCCCTTACATGAATGTACTGGGTAAATTATTTGATCGTTGCGCGGATTTCCGTCGCACAGGTTCCGCCGCACTGGATATGGCTTATGTTGCTGCCGGGCGTGTAGATGGTTTCTTCGAAATTGGCCTGAAACCATGGGATTTCATGGGCGGTGAATTGCTGGTACGTGAATCCGGCTGCATCGTTACCGATTTCGTCGGTGGTCATAACTATGTTAACTCCGGCAACATCGTTGCAGGTAGCCCACGTATTGTTAAAGACATTTTGTCTGAAATGCGTGAAGAATTAACGGAAGCACTGAAGCGTTAATTCGTTAATAATTATATAAATATAATTTGAGCAATGTTATTTTCAGGGCACCTAATTGGTGCCCTTTTTTTATCACCAAACATTTTAATTAATGTGCGTGAGCTTCAACTTTTGGCCGCAGAAACAGAGCTGGTAATGCAACCAAAGCCATCACCCAAAATATGCCATTACTGATGTGTTCATACATAAAGCCAGCAATCACACTCATAACAGCAATCCCTCCTCCCATTGCCAAAGCGGAGTAAGTCGCCTGCAATCGGATGATTTCATTTTCCTTTCTGGCTCCGATAAAACGCATTGCTGCTAAATGGCAAACGGTAAAAGTACCACAATGCAGGATCTGAATAATAATCAGCACGGGTAATTCCGTTGATATTCCCATTAATCCCCAACGAATCACACCACAGATACCGGATAGCAATAACAGATTACGTGCACTCCAACGACGGAATAACTGTTTGCTGAAAGTAAAAACGAGGACTTCTGCCATAACGCCTAACGACCAGAGATAACCAATGGTTGATGGCGAGTAACCTGCATTCTCCCAATAAATAGTGCCAAAACTATAATAACCCGCATGTGCGGCCTGCAATAGCGTTACACAGACTAAAAATTTCCACACAGATTTTTCAGACAAAAGTTCTTTAAAAGAGACGGTATTAGTATTCGTGGTCTTCTCTTTACCAACTGGCATAATGGCGGGTTTCAGCATCATCCCCAATAGCATGACAGTAATACTGAAAATCAGGAAAGCGAGAATGATATGGTGTGTTCCAAACATATCTTTGCCAATCCAGCCATTCAGACTGTCAAATGACATACTCCAGCCAATGTCGAGGCTACTGATTGAGAAATTTATTCCACTGGCAGACATTAATATACCAGTCAGCGCAGAGCTGATAATAAATGCAATCGAACCCCAGACTCTTACCTTGCCGTAATCAAAAGTAAATTGTTTTTGCCATGTTCCTGCCAACGCATCTGATAAAGGCACGAGTGGCGAGAAAAATAAGTTAAAACCTATCATGACAAAGAAAAGCCATAGCCAATGGCTACCAAATACAAAGCCAACCGCAAAAAGCAACGTCAGCAATGAAAGAAATCGCAACGCTTTAATTAATTTCGATGGATCTTTTACCCTAGGAGAAATAACCAGACTACCGATAAATCGGGCAACCAGCCCAACACCCAGCAGTATTCCTATCATTGAAGGCTCAATGCCTTCACCTTTTAGCCAGGCAGCCCAAAAAGGTAGAAAGATACCGAAAGAGAAAAAATAAGTGAAATAACCTAACCCTAGCCAAAATGTTGATGGAATAACCATCCAAATACCCTCATTTCTCAAATACAAAAAAACCCGCTCAAAACTAACGTTATGAGTCGGGCTTATTACTAAACTACACTTTATTTTTAATTATGCGTAAACCGGATATTTTGCGCAGATGTTCAAAACTTTCTGCTTAACGCTTTCAATGGTTGCTTCATCATTGATGTTATCCAGCACATCACACATCCAACCTGCCAGCTCACGGGTTTCTTCTTCTTTAAAGCCACGGCGGGTAATTGCAGGTGTCCCGATACGAATACCAGAAGTCACAAACGGGCTGCGCGGATCGTTAGGCACACTGTTTTTGTTAACCGTAATATTGGCACGCCCCAATGCAGCATCAGCATCTTTACCCGTAATATCTTTATCTACCAGATCCAGCAGGAACAGATGGTTTTCCGTTTCACCTGAAACAACTTTGTAACCACGTTGCAGGAATACTTCAACCATAGCTCTCGCATTTTTAGCGACTTGCTGTTGATAGGCCTTAAACTCAGGCTCCATTGCTTCTTTCAGTGCAACAGCTTTACCCGCGATGACGTGCATCAGTGGGCCACCCTGAGAACCCGGGAAAACAGAAGAATTTAGCTTCTTGTAAAACTCTTCATCGCCGCCTTTCGCCAGAATCAGGCCACCACGCGGGCCAGCCAGAGTTTTGTGCGTTGTTGTTGTAACAACATGCGCATGAGGAACTGGGTTTGGATAAACACCAGCGGCAACCAAACCCGCTACGTGAGCCATATCAACGAACAGATAGGCACCGATTTCATCGGCAATTTCACGCATCTTCGCCCAATCAACAACACCGGAGTAAGCAGAGAAGCCACCGATGATCATTTTTGGTTGGTGTTTTTGCGCTTGGGCACGGATATCGTCGTAATCGATTTTACCTTTTTCATCAATGCCATAAGGTACGATGTTATAAAGTTTGCCGGAGAAGTTAACTGGAGAGCCATGAGTCAAATGACCGCCGTGTGCCAGATTCATCCCTAAAACCGTATCGCCGGGTTTCAGCAGTGTCATGTACACCGCGGCATTAGCCTGAGAACCTGAGTGCGGCTGGACGTTTGCATAATCTGCACCAAACAGCTCTTTTGCACGGTCAATCGCAAGTTGTTCAACCACATCAACATATTCACAGCCACCGTAATAACGTTTACCCGGATAGCCTTCCGCATACTTGTTAGTGAGCTGAGATCCCTGAGCCTGCATAACTCTTGGGCTGGTGTAGTTTTCAGAAGCAATCAATTCTATGTGTTCTTCCTGACGACAAACCTCCTGTTCCATCGCCTGCCACAGTTCGGGATCGTAATTCGCAATATTCATTTCACGCTTTAACATTTGGTTCTCCTGACTCAGCTACTTCTCTAAAAAATACCCCTGAGGGCCAGAATGCCACACAGTGTAAACTCTTTTTACCAAATGAGATAGTCTTGACAAGATAATTTACGCAAACGTTTGCATGATGCGTTAACAAAGCATTGGAGGCTGAATAATTGACGATAGAATCAACAATTTTCAATTTATCAATGATATTTGTGATCTCAATCAGCGTTTCTTTTAATACAAACTCTGAATTTTTGATTTAAATCAATATGATCTTCTTTTCTCAATTGAACCTATTCCCAAACGCTATAAGTTGCATTTAAAATGCAAGTTATAAACTCCAGCATCATTTGAGAACAATTCAGGAGATCCCCATGCTAGATAGTCAGGTTATCGCAACCATAAAATCCACCATTCCATTAATCGTTTCTACAGGCCCCAAGCTGACTGCGCATTTTTATGAACGTATGTTCAATCATCACCCTGAATTAAAAGATATTTTCAACATGAGCAACCAGCTCAATGGTGATCAGCGTGAAGCGCTTTTCAATGCCCTTTGCGCTTACGCTGCTAATATCGATAATCTGTCTGCTTTATTGCCAGCAGTAGAAAAAATCGCTCATAAACACACGAGCCTGAACATTAAGCCCGAGCATTATCAGATTGTAGGTACGCACTTACTGGCGACAATTGACGAAATGTTCCATCCTGGTGATGAAGTTCTCAGTGCGTGGGGAAAAGCCTACAATGTGCTGGCCAATGTCTTTATCAACCGAGAAGAAGAAATTTATCAAAATGGTGAATCTCTGGAAGGCGGTTGGCGTGAATTACGTCAATTCCGTGTTAGCCGGAAACAACCACAAAGTGATGTTATTACCAGTTTCGAGTTTGTTCCCGTTGATGGTGAAAAGGTCATGGATTACAAACCGGGGCAATATTTAGGGGTTTATATAGAAGATCCTGCTTTTGAGAATCGTGAAATTCGCCAATATTCTCTGACCGCAGCACCAAACGGCAGCAATTACCAGATTGCCATTAAGCGTGAATCGCAGGGCAAGGTTTCAAACTTCATGCATGATAAAGTACAGGAAGGTGATCTCGTGATGCTGGCAGCGCCACGCGGTGATTTTTTCCTTGATGTCCAGCATGACACACCCGTTACGCTGATTTCAGCGGGTGTAGGTTTAACGCCAATGATGAGTATGCTACAACATCTGCATAATCAGCATCATGCAGGAACAGTGAATTGGTTCCATGCCGCAGAGCATGGCGGCTATCATGCCTTCTCAAATAAGGTAAATGAAATTTCTCAATCCATGCCTAATTTGCATTCGCAGGTTTGGTATCGCGAACCACGAGATACAGATCAGAAAGGCATACATTATCAGCATACCGGGTTTATGGATCTTTCTCTCGTAAAAGAATTAATCGCAGTAGAAGGAATGCAATTCTATTTCTGTGGGCCAGTCGCTTTCATGCAATTCATTGCTAACCAACTTCTGGCAATGGGTGTTGATAAACAACATATCCACTATGAATGTTTTGGCCCACATAAAGTGATCTAACACAGCTAACTGCAACACATTAAGCGATAACAGTGACAAAATGGGAGAGGTTACAACTATCTCCCATTTAGTTTTAAATAGCTTCTTCGTCCTGTTCACCAGTTCGAATACGTACCACACGGGCAACATCGAAAACAAAAATTTTGCCATCACCGATTTTGCCGGTTTGTGCAATTTGCATGATTGTCTCGACACAGGTATCAACAATATCATCCGGTACGACAATTTCTATTTTGACTTTTGGCAGAAAATCCACCATATATTCTGCACCGCGATACAGTTCAGTGTGCCCTTTCTGGCGACCAAATCCTTTTACTTCTGTCACGGTCATACCAGTGATACCCACTTCAGCCAGAGCTTCACGCACATCATCCAGCTTGAAAGGTTTGATAATTGCATCAATCTTTTTCATGAAGTTTTCCTGTTATTACCAGTTTTTACGCCCGAAACCAGAAGTAATCGGGTAGCGACGATCTTTGCCAAAATCACGTTGTGTAATGCGGGGGCCGATAGGTGCCTGACGGCGTTTATATTCATTGATATCCACCAGCCGGATCACCTTGCGAACAATGGCTTCGTCAAAACCTTCAGTAACCAAGTCAGCTACTGATTTGTCTTTTTCGACATACCCTTCAAGAATAGCATCCAGCATGTCATATGGAGGCAAGCTGTCCTGATCCAGTTGATCTGGTGCTAATTCCGCAGAAGGTGGGCGATCAATCACACGCTGAGGAATAGCCGGAGATACTGTATTACGGTATTTAGACAGTGCAAATACCATAGTTTTAGGGACATCTTTCAAAGCATTAAAGCCCCCTGCCATATCGCCATACAGGGTTGAATAACCGACTGCTGACTCGCTCTTGTTACTGGTCGTCAGCACCAAGCGGTGACGTTTGTTCGATATCGCCATCAAAATAACGGCACGGCAACGGGCCTGCAAATTTTCTTCTGTCGTATCTTTTTCAGTTCCGGCGAACATAGGCTCAAGCTGTGCCATGAAAGCATCAAACATGGGTTCTATGGATGCGATGTCGAATTCAACACCCAGTAACTCCGCCTGTTCTCTGGCATCATGAATGCTCATTTCTGAGGTATAACGGAATGGCATCATGACTGCCTGCACATGATCTTTACCCAAAGCATCCACGGCAATTGCCAAAGTCAGACCAGAATCAATCCCGCCAGATAAACCAAGCAATGCACCTTTGAAGCCATTTTTCCGCACATAATCACGCACGGAGAGAACCAGTGCCTTATAGATTTGTGCGAGTGGCGGCAATTGAGGAATGGGGTTTGCCATAGGTTCAATTTTCATGTCATTAAAACGACACTGTTCGATCTGCTCTTCAAAGGCGGCCATACGATGCGTAATTTCACCATTTGCATCAAAGACTTTCGAACAACCATCAAAGATAAGCTGATCCTGCCCACCTACCTGATTAAGATAAATGATAGGGAGTTGAATGCGCTGACTGTGGTTTCTAATTAATGTGCTGCGAATATTGGGTTTTTCACGATTGTAAGGGGAGGCATTAATCGACAGGATAATTTCTGCGCCGGCTTGTTTCAGAGCATTAATTGGTGCATCAAACCATAAATCTTCACAAATCAATAAGCCCAGGCTATATCCCTTGAATGGTATAACACAGCGTTGATCACCCGCCTTGAAATAACGCTCTTCATCAAAGACACCATAATTGGGCAGTAGCTGTTTGAAGTAACGAGCAACAATTTCATCTTTCCAAAATAGGGAAAGTGCATTGTAGAGTTTTCCATCTTGTTGCCACGGATGCCCGACTAAAATACCAATCTGGGAACTCGCTTCCTGCAAACGTACCAACTGCTCACGACAACGCTGGTGTAAATCGGGACGGAACAGCAAATCTTCAGGAAAATAGCCAGACAGCGCCAACTCAGAAAACATAACCAGATCAGCACCTTTTTCTTGCTGTTCTTGTACTGTCTGCAACATGCGCTCGCAGTTGCCTTCAATGTCTCCCACCAGCCAGTTTAACTGGGCAAGAGCAATATTAAGAGTACGACTCATAGAATGTGGCTCTCCTAGGCCATAATTCATCTCTCTGTCTTATTCAGAATTAAAGACAGACAATATAGATAATTTCTATTCAGTGTAAGAATTTCCGGAATAGCAGGAAAGTTATTCCTTAAAATCGTTAGCGTCCAGCTCATGACGTGCCAGCAATTTATAAAATTCAGTCCGGTTACGCCCTGCCATGCGGGCAGCATGGGTCACATTGCCTTTGGTCATTTGCAACAATTTGCGCAGATAATTCAGTTCAAACTGCCCGCGAGCTTCTACAAATGTCGGCAGCGCCGTATTTTCTCCTTCCAATGCCTGCATAACCAAAGCATCACTAATAACCGGAGCCATCGTTAGCGCCACACATTGTTCTATAACGTTAACCAATTGACGAACATTGCCCGGCCAGCTTGCTGCCACCAGACATTTCATGGCATTAGTGGAAAAACTACGAACAAAGGGTTTATGGCGCTTGGCTGATTCCCGCAACAGGTGATTGGCTAATAAAGGAATATCTTCCGCACGTTCATTCAATGCAGGAATTTTCAGGTTAACGACATTCAACCTGTAATAGAGATCTTCACGAAACTCATTACGCTGCATTGCTTTTGGTAAATCACGGTGGGTGGCAGAAATAATTCTGACATCAATGTCTATATCTCGGTTGCTTCCTAATGGACGAACCTTCCGTTCCTGCAAAACTCTCAATAATTTAACTTGCAGCGCCATCGGCATATCACCGATCTCATCAAGGAATAAGGTTCCCCCCTGAGCTGCTAAAAATAACCCTTCCCGGCTACTGACAGCACCAGTAAATGCACCCTTGGCGTGACCAAACAGTTCAGATTCAAGCAACTGCTCAGGTAAGGCACCACAGTTAATGGCAATAAAAGGTTTCTTCGCTCTTGGGCTTACCCGATGGATGGCTTGGGCCAATACTTCCTTACCGGTTCCGCTTTGCCCATTAATCAAGACGCTGACATCAGACAGGGCCACCATTTTGGCCTGTTCTAACAGACGCAACATTAAGGGGCTGCGCGTGACAATCTGCTCACTCCATTGCCCATCTATAGCCGGCGTTGACAATTCCAGAGCATCATCAATAGCTTTATAAAGTGCATCACGGTCAACAGGTTTAGTCAGGAAACTAAATACGCCTTGCTGGGTTGCTGCCACTGCATCAGGGATAGAACCGTGAGCGGTCAGAATAATGACAGGCATGCCAGGGTGCTGTTTCTGAATTTCGGCAAACAGTGCCATACCATCCATTTCATCCATTCGCAAGTCACTGATAACAAGATCTATTTTATCTTTCACCAGAATACGCAACCCTTCATGGCCACTCTCGGCTGTCGTGACACGAAACCCTTCGCTAGTCAGACGCATTCCCAATAGTTTTAGTAAGCCCGGATCATCATCAACTAAAAGAAGATGGGCGGGATTGCGTACTGTCATTATTATTCGGCTCCTTTTTCTGCTGGGGGATTAGCTTCTGCTTTAGTTTCCGGGTTTTTCATTTCCTCATCCGTTGCCGATTTATCTTCCTGCTCTAATTTATTGGATGAAGTATCTGAGCCCTTCATTTGCCCTGTTCCATTTGGAGTGACAAGACTACTTTGGCCTTGTTTACGGGAGGAAAGCTGGCGTTCAATATCTGTCAGATTTTCTAATTTGCGGGATATTGAGCTAAGTTCATATTCTAAACGTGCTCGTGCTTCTTTCAAGCGGTCAATTTTATTATCACTGTCAAGCTGGAACCGCTGGAACTTAACCCTCTCTTCAGCGAGGTTGATTCTTAAATATTGCTGTTCACGCCACAATTGGAAGAGTGTCCGCAAGGTGACGGGAAACTGCGTACTATATCGATTAAGATTTTCTACAATTTTCCGGCGTTCAGCCACTGTAGAAGCCGCTCTATTCATCAAGATACTCTGTTTGAACGTTTGATGCCAATCAGTTGTATTGAAGTTGCTCCCTATTTCACGCGCTTCAACTGAGGATAAGCGATCCGCACAATCAATGGCTCTAAGCCAATAAAGCCCGTTTTCCATTGCCGATGGTTTTGTTATATCCCAGATTGAATCACAATCCTTAAGACGATAATCTGTGACATGTTGCTCAGGCAGGATAGACTGTGCAATTGATGCCAGATTATCTGCTCCGGTGGTTTTCACACATCCGGTCAGTAAATAGGGAATAAACAATAACAACATGGCACGGAAACGTAAGGTTGAAGCGCGTGCCAGAATAGGCTGCATAACAGCAGTTTTTTTCATCGGCTGAGTCACAATATCTTGCTGTCCCGTCTTCGTCATAAGGCGGTAAATAAACCGGTTATACATATTATTTAGCTGTTCTCTGCGGTTAATGGCAGTTCAATTCGAAAACATACGTCAGCAAATTCGGATTCTATCAAATGAAGCTCTCCCCTCATCTGTTTAATACAATCTTGCGCAATGCTCAAGCCAAGGCCACTTCCTTTAACAGCCCCTTTTCTTTGCAGTTTCCCCTGATAAAATGGCTCAAAAATCATACTTTTTTCTAATTCAGGGATAGGCGTTCCTGTGTTGGCAATGTCAATTTGAAGATTTTCTCCCGTTTGCCGACTGGAAATCCAAATGTTACCGGATTCAGCACCATAGTGCACTGCATTGGAGTAGAGATTATCGATCACCCTTCTCAATAAATTAGGTTCCGCCCAACAATACTCCATATCCAATTGAATTTCTGTATTAATGTTTTTCGCACGGGCTGGCAATTGATGTGACAACACAACACTATTCACAATCTCGTTTAAAGACACAACCTGATGCTCAGCAGGGCCATCTGCCAGTTTACGGTTATATTCGAGCAATTGCTCGATAAGCTGTTGCAAATGCCTGCTGCTGCTGTCCAGAATACTGACAACTTCTCTTTGATCTGTGGTCAGCGGCCCGGCAACTTCATCAGCCAATAACTCCGTCCCTTCACGCATACTGGCTAAAGGTGTTTTCAGTTCATGGGAAATATGACGTAAAAATTCATGGCGCTGAGATTCAAGCCAGGATAACCGCTCACTTAACCAAATAATGCGTTGTGCCAGCGATCGCAATTCCCGTGGCCCTTTAAATGATTCAATCTCATTTTCCAATGATTGCCCTTTTCCTAACCGATTAATCATCCGCTCAATGCCTTTCACCGGCCCAATGATCATACGTGTAAACAGCGCGATCAGAAACGCACTTAACAGGAATAAGATAAGGCTCTGCCAACCAAAAAGTTGCCCTTTCTCTGCAATATCTTTTTGCAATTGTTCACCACGACTGAAAATGATATTTCGGGTTTCCTGTACCAAAAGATTATTAGCAGTAGATAATTCTTCAAGTAATTTAGAGACAGCAGGCTCCGGAACACCGTTACTACAGGAAATTTTTGTCAGGCCTGATAATAGTTCATTAAATTTTTTCGTATACTCTGCATTAGCCAACATGGCTATCTGATCACCGAGCATATTTGTATACTGTCGGTATTGTCGTTGATAGAGCCTTTCCAGCCGCACATCCCCCAACACACAATATTGACGGTAACTACGCTCCATCTCAAGCGCAGAACCAATCATCGCTTCGCTGCGACGCGCGTCCGATAAAGTCGAACGACTAATTTCAGCAGCTTGAGTACTCAACTGGTCAAGGCTTTGGTAAGCCTGATAAGCCAGCACTAAGAGGGGTAATAACACCAGACAGAAAGCCATTACAACCAGTTGGCGCAATGAGCGTGGAAATAAACGCCATTTTTTCAAAGAAATCATCTCATAACCTGCAATTACATTGATGCTAACCGACATAAGGCGAAGGAGAAAGCCTGCCTGATGATAGATTTTGAAATTACTTTTTCTCTGCTTTTTTAAACTAGTTGAAAATAATGGGTAATTGGAAATTATGCGGGTGCATACATAAACACGATGGACAGGATTCACCTGTAATAATGACGGCGGGATAGTAACTTTATTTACTATCCCGCCAGTGAGGAGCCTTCATGCCGCTATCTGATGGGCATGATAGGTGGTGCCTCACTCCACGTGTCGCCCTGTGTTTGATAAAGCCCGAAAGCGAGTATCATGATGTTGGACGGTAGGCACCTTACTTCGGCATCATTCTGGGCTTATGTGGCATGTTTCCACCTATTTGCGGGCCGACATAAAAAGTTGAATGAGCAACTGCCCATTATTATGCACATTGTGTGCCAACTTGCAAAATAATTTTTAATTTATTGATTTTATTAAAAATTTAAAAACAAATAAATTCTTTGGATTTCTTCATCAATGTTTTCTAATGCTCGACATGTATTATTGTCGCCTATTTATGACACTTAAGCACATGTAAATATTTTTATTTTTATATCAATGAATTAAGTGTCACCTATTTGAGACATCCATGAGGGCCATTGTCGCCATTTGGAGACGTTCTCCTTAAAACTCATTAATAACATCAAATCAGTGGCAAAATACGTTCAATTTTTCAGGATGGCTAAGCAGCTTCACATAATATTCAATATCTTTAATCCCCTTGAATTCCCGCCATTGCAAAACCATGTTGATAGTATCCAAAACCTGCGCATTCTCCGACAATTCGGCATTTATCTTGCCTCTGTCAGCCAACCATGACGCAACCTCAGACCAACGCCATAAAGGAGAAGTTCCCTTTATTCTTTGGATTGGTGCAGGAAAATCACCGGAGCCACGTACCCCATCTTTTAACATGCTAATAGCCTGACGGGACATATCCGTCAATCTGGCGATATCACTTAACCCGACCAGTGCAGCATCAACAGCAACGACTTTCGCGTTCAACCCTGCTGATTCAATATCATTAATCGCACTCAAAATTGCCTTAGAAAACGATTCACTTTCACGATCAAATTCCAAGTAAACATATCTACCGTAAAAACAAATCAAAGCATCATCACAACCATTTTCAAATAGCTTGTCTTCCAATTCCGCTGTCACACCAGAAAGTGTTAATGAAAAATAAAGGCCCTGATGAATATTCAGAGCCTTTACACAGAAAAATGAAATAGTAAAAGAAGTTAACCTAACTGTTTGCGAGCATTACGGAAAATACGCATCCACGGGCTATCTTCGCCCCATTCTTCAGGGTGCCAGGAATTACTGACAGTACGGAATACCCTTTCAGGATGAGGCATCATCACCGTGACCCGTCCATCAAGGCTGGTCACTGACGTAATGCCGTTCACAGAACCATTCGGGTTTGCAGGGTAATTTTCTGTCACTGAACCATAGTTATCAACAAAGCGCAGTGCCACTTGCTGCTGCTTTTCAAGTTCCATCAAACTTTGGCTGTTTCTGAATTCCACCTGACCTTCACCATGAGCAACCGCAATCGGCAAGCGAGAACCTGCCATATCTTTCAGGAACAGCGAGGGGCTATCCACGACTTCCACCAGACTAAAACGCGCTTCATAACGCTCTGAACGGTTACGAACAAAGCGCGGCCAGTGTTCTGTCCCCGGAATCAGTTCATGCAAATTAGACATCATCTGGCAACCGTTACACACGCCAAGTGCCAGCGTATCCGGTCTTGCAAAGAAGCTCGCAAAATCATCACGCACTCGTGAATTAAACAGAATGGATTTTGCCCAACCTTCACCCGCACCAAGCACATCCCCATATGAAAAACCACCACAGGCCACGAGTGTCTGAAATTGATCCAACGTGACGCGGCCACTCAGCAAATCACTCATATGGACATCCACGGCCTCAAAGCCCGCACGATGGAATGCAGCCGCCATTTCGACCTGAGAGTTAACACCTTGTTCACGCAATACGGCAACACGCGGATGTATTTTTTTCGAGATGTAACAAGCAGCAATATCTTCAGCAGGATCAAAAGACAATTTCACATTCAAACCAGGATCATTCTCATCCTGTTTTGCCTGATGTTCTTGATCAGCACATTCTGGGTTATCACGCAGGCGCTGCATTTGCCACGTCGTTTCCGCCCACCATAAGCGCAACGTACTGCGGTTTTGGCGATAAACCTCCATATTGTCACTGGAAATAATGAAGTCATCGCCTGACTGAGCTTTACCCAGATAATGTATACAACCATTCAAGCCATGGTCAGCCAACAGATTTTCAACCTGTGCTCTGTCAGTTTCGCGAATTTGTATCACTGTGCCCAATTCTTCACTGAACAATGCCGCAAGGATATCTTCATCAAATGCACTGAGATCGACATGCAATCCACAATGGCCCGCAAAAGCCATTTCAGCCAATGTCACCAGCAGGCCACCATCTGAACGATCATGATAAGCCAACAATTTTTGTTCTGAAATCAGTTGCTGAATTGCATTGAAGAAACCACCCAGTTGTTCGACACTGCGGATATCCGCCGTTTTATCGCCAAGCTGACGATAAACCTGGGCCAGCGCAGTTCCTCCCAGCGCATTCTGCCCTTGCCCCAGATCGATCAACAAAAGGGCGTTGTCATCTTCGTTAGATAATTCTGGCGTTACTGTGCGGCGAACATCTTCCACCCGGGCAAAGGCACTGATAACCAATGAAAGTGGTGAAGTCATTTCACGTTCTTCCCCGTTTTGATTCCAACAGGTTTTCATTGACATCGAATCCTTACCCACTGGAATGGTCAATCCCAGCGCCGGACACAGCTCTTCCCCCACCGCTTTCACCGCAGCATACAAACCCGCATCTTCACCTGCATGACCTGATGCCGACATCCAGTTAGCCGATAATTTCACCCGTTTCAGATCCTGCACGTACGCAGAAGCGATATTGGTCAATGCTTCCCCCACCGCCATACGTGCCGAGGCAGCAAAATCCAGTAATGCAATCGGTGCCCGCTCTCCCATTGACATGGCTTCACCGTAATAACTGTCTAAACTGGCAGTGGTCACCGCGCAATCTGCCACAGGGATTTGCCACGGGCCAACCATTTGATCACGGGCAACCATACCCGTTATAGAGCGATCCCCAATCGTAATCAGGAATGTTTTTTCTGCAACAGCCGGTAAATGCAGAACACGTTTTACGGCTTCCGCAAGATCAATCCCTTTACGATCTAAATTTTGCCCTTGCGCTTTCAAGACCTGCACATTTTTTAGCATCTTGGGTGTCTTGCCGAGCAGCACATCCAAAGGCATATCGATTGGCTGATTATTGAAATGGCTGTCATTCAACACAAGGCGTCGTTCTTCTGTTGCTTCCCCAATCACGGCATAGGGAGCACGTTCCCGACGGCAAATTTCTTCAAACAGAACAAGCTGCTCAGGGGCTACGGCCAGAACATAACGCTCCTGAGATTCATTGCACCATAACTGCAATGGACTCATTCCCGGTTCATCATTGAGAATGTTACGCAGCTCAAAGCGCCCACCCCGGCCACCATCACTGACTAATTCAGGCATGGCATTTGATAAGCCACCAGCCCCTACATCATGGATAAACAGAATGGGATTTTTCTCCCCCCGTTGCCAGCAATTATCGATCACTTCCTGACAACGGCGTTCCATCTCTGCATTATCACGCTGCACAGAGGCAAAATCTAAGTCCTCATCAGATTGACCCGATGCCATTGAGGATGCAGCACCGCCCCCCAAACCGATATTCATGCTTGGCCCACCCAGCACAATTAATTTTGCGCCAACTGGGATATCCCCTTTCTGGACGTGCTCTTCACAAATATTCCCAATTCCCCCTGCCAGCATGATGGGTTTGTGATAACCACGTAGTTCTGTACCGTTATGGGAGTACACTTTTTCTTCATAAGTTCTGAAATACCCCAACAATGCCGGACGACCAAACTCGTTGTTAAACGCGGCGCCGCCCAATGGCCCTTCCAGCATGATATCCAACGCACTGACAATACGTTCAGGCTTGCCGAAATCTTCTTCCCACGGCTGTTCAAAGCCAGGAATTTTCAAGTTTGAGACTGAGAACCCTACCAATCCGGCTTTAGGTTTAGCTCCCCGCCCTGTTGCGCCTTCATCACGAATTTCGCCCCCGGAGCCGGTTGCAGCACCAGGCCAGGGCGAAATCGCCGTCGGATGGTTATGGGTTTCGACTTTCATCAAGATATGAGCGGACTCTTGGTGGTAATCATAGATGCCCGTTGCGGGATCAGGGAAAAAGCGGCCAACATGGGAGCCTTCCATCACAGCAGCGTTATCTTTATAAGCTGAGAGCACATAATCCGGTGTCTGTTCAAATGTATTTTTGATCATTTTGAACAACGACTTGGGTTGAGCCTGACCATCAATAACCCAATCTGCATTGAAAATTTTGTGGCGGCAGTGTTCAGAATTCGCCTGAGCAAACATATAGAGTTCAACATCCGTCGGATTACGTTCCAACATCTGGAACGCTCTCACCAGATAATCAATTTCATCCGCAGCCAGAGCCAGTCCCAGTTCAATATTTGCTGATTCCAGCGCTGTCCGTCCCAATTGCAAGACATCAATCTGTTTCAATGGCGAAGGTTTTTGTTGGGTAAACAGAGCATCAGCCTGTTCAAACTCCGTGAACACACTTTCCATCATGCGATCATGCAATAATGCTGACAGCGCTTGTCCCTGCTCAGCATTCATACCATCACCCTGAATATAATAGGCAATTCCCCTTTCTAAACGGACAATCTGGTTTAGACCACAATTGTGGACAATTTCTGTCGCTTTCGATGACCAAGGAGATATTGTTCCCGGCCTTGGTGTAACTAACAATAGTTGACCTTTCGGCTCATATTCAGCCAAAGAGGGACCATATTTTAATAGCCGATTTAATTTTTCCCGTTCATCTGCTGTGATTGGAGCGCTAACATCTGCAAAGTGCACATATTCTGCATAAATGTCTGTAACAGGAAGCCGCTGATCTTGGCACTGGGAAAGGAGCTTAGTAATACGAAACGCTGATAAAGCGGGCGAGCCACGCAGAATTTCCATAATAATAGGTTCTCTCATCTTAGAAGCAAAGCCTGACTGATGCCTTAGGGGAAACGCGAGACATTATAGAGGAATGTTCGCCCTGACGAAACCGTTTGCGTGACCATTTATTAATCTAACAATACACTTAATAAAGCCTCTAAATTAATTTAATAAAGTTGCACATCCCAATTTTGTTGCGCAAAATTCTCGATTACTGGGAATTTGACCATGCTATTATCTTACATTTCACACGGGGCCTAATCGCACTAGCGAGAGATAACTATTTGAGTAATATAAAGATTAATTATTTTGTTATCGTTATTATCGCGCTCCTCTCTGCTGCCATCATTGGCCTAAACATCAATTGGCCCAATAAACAGCAGGAGCAGATAAACAAAATTCTGGCACGGGGAGAGCTTCGGGTTAGTACCATCACCTCTCCTCTGATTTCTCTTAACAATAAAAATGAACCCACGGGATTCGACTATGAACTAGCCAAGCGGTTTGCTGATTATTTGGGTGTTAAACTTATCATTAAATTTCGTACCAACATTAACCAGCTTTTTGACGACTTAGAAAATGATAAAGCCGATTTTTTGGCTGCCGGTCTTATCTATAATAGGGATAGGCTGGATCAAACACGCACGGGCCCTGCCTATGCTTCGGTCTTACAACAGCTGGTTTATCGTAAGGGAACAACGCGCCCACGCTCGTTTAATGATTTAAAAGGCACTCTCATCGTCACTGCTGGCTCAGCCCATGCAAGCGAACTAAGAAAATGGAAAGAGCAATCTTATCCTGATCTAACTTGGCAAGAGACGTTACACGAAAACGCTCAGCAATTACTTGAAAAAGTTTCTGAGGGAACAATCGACTATACAATCAGCGATTCAATCAGCTTAGCCCTGCAACAGCGTATTCATCCCAATTTAGCCGTTGCTTTTGATGTCAGTGAAGAACGTCCCCTGACTTGGTATTTAAGACGAGATGATGATTATAGTCTCTATTCAGCCATGCTTGATTTCTTCAGCATGTTGGCTGAAAACGGCATTATGTCGCGGCTGCAAGAAAAGTATTTCAGTCATGTCGGTTCGTTCGACTATTTCGATACCATTTCATTTATTCGTGCCATCAACACAACATTACCGACATATCAGCCGATTTTTGAAAAATATGCCGGTTCACTTGATTGGCAATTAGTGGCATCTATTGCATGGCAAGAATCGCATTGGGACCCTCAGGCAACGTCTCCCACCGGCGTCCGTGGCCTGATGATGCTTACTCGCCCGACAGCGGAATGGGCAGGCGTTCACGATCGGCTAGATCCGGAAGATAGTGTGAAAGGTGGAATGTCTTATCTACACTATTTGATGGATCGGTTGCCAAAAACTATTCCGGAAGATGAACGTATCTGGTTCGCCCTCGCCGCTTATAATATGGGGTATGGGCATGTGCTTGATGCCAGGAAATTAACTGCTGCACAAAAAGGTAATCCTGACAGTTGGTTGGATGTCAAAAAACGCCTGCCTCTGCTAAGCAAGAAAAAATACTATACCAATACAACGTATGGTTATGCTCGCGGCTATGAAGCTTACCGCTATGTGGAAAATATCCGGCGTTACTATTTGAGTCTGGAAGGGTATCTGCGGGCAAAAGCTAACCGCGAGAAAGCAGAGAGAGATGAAGTTCCGGCGAATATAACCACAATCAGCGTGCCTCAACCTGAAAATGGTAAAACAGAAGATGCTAAAACCGACAGTAATGATGAAGCGGAAAGCACTAAAGTTGAACCTCATGAAAAAACGCCGGAGGAAAAAACTCCGGCGCAATCTGGGAAGGTAGTTCAGCCATAACAGGCTTTCAATCATCACTGACTATGGCATTTCTTGTTGTTGGGCTTTCAACTTCTTCAATGCCTTATGTTGCTCCCTACGTTGTTTGAAAAACGCACTCAACATAGAGGAACACTCTTGCGCCAATACACCGCCGGTGATGTCAATTTGGTGATTCATGGCCGGGTGACGCAATATATCAATCAATGATCCCGCAGCCCCCGTTTTCATATCGCTGGCACCATAAACCAACCGTTGTATCCGGCTGTGTACCATTGCCCCTGCGCACATGATGCAAGGTTCCAGAGTGACATACAGTGTCGTATTCAATAGACGATAGTTCTGCACTTGTATACCACCACGCCGCAGGGCTATGATTTCTGCATGTGCGGTAGGATCATGATCGGTAATCGGATGATTAAATCCTTCGGCAATAATTTCATTATCTGCTACCAATACAGCACCTACAGGAATCTCACCTTTTTCTTGTGCCCGCATTGCTAACTCTATTGCCCGACGCATCCAATATTCATCACTGTAGTTTTCGGTTACCGTATATATTTCTGTCACTGCATGTTCTCTTACTTATGAAAATCCCGCTCATTATAGCGGGTCATCATCAATATTGTTTACTCATCTCAATTTGCTGATTCAACCTGAATTTCATCCAGAAAAGCATCAAGAAATAGTTTCATGCGTGCTGTCCTTTCACTGCCCATTTTCCTGCCCGATGCAGTCTGAAATCCGGCCTCTATTTTAAGTAGCTTGGTATAAAAATGATCGATAGTATAAGCCCTGTCATTATATTCCCGGTGTTTTGCCAAAGGATCGTGGAAATCATACAGTGAAGACCCCATACGCCCTGCAATATAAAAACAGCGCCCAATACCAACCATACCAATGGAATCCAGCCGATCTGCATCCTGCACAATTTTAGCTTCCAATGTTTTGGGCGTTAACCCTGCTGAATAACTATGCGCTTCAATAGCATGGCCGACGGCAGTAATATCCTCTTCATTCCACCCCAACTCTTCCAATATTAATGCTGCTTTTTCTGCTGCCATGCGTGAAGCAAGGTGTCGGTTTGGGGCATTTTTTTCAACATTCACACAATCGTGTAATAACACAGCAGCAAACACCAACCGTAAATCACCAGACTCCGCTTCACAAATTTGCTTCGCATTTCTCCATACCCGATAAAGATGGGCAACATCATGAGCACCATCATCACCTTCTATTGCCATGGGTAAAAGTTGCTGAGCTAGCTTTTCAAATGGTGAAAAAAGTAACATGGTCAAAACCTCTCAATAAATGGAAATATCATAATGGCGCTTACCTAATTCTTAGAGAACTGTGGCTTTGCCTTTCTTGTGATGAAGCCAAACCTGCAAGGGATTATACCCACATCGCCTTTAGCATTTCGGCTAATGATTTTCCTGCTTTCAAAGAGAAACAAGGGATTGGAGTGGTATTAATTAATACCCACTACTGGACTGTTGTCGCCATAAATGTGCACCTACCAGAGCCTTCCAGGGAGAAAAACCTGCCAGCCATTCTTCTGCCTGAGCCGCGCCCACTTTATCTTCTTGCTTAAGCAAATATTGGAGATTACGCCTTACCGCAACATCACCATGCAGTGAACCATTCAGATAATTAAGCCCCCGCAGCAAAGCATAATTAACTGTCCACATGCCGATGCCTTTGATGGCAAGTAAATTATCCGTCAGACAGTTGATTTCATTTTCCCCCGCTGGAATATCCAACGCCAACTCGCCAGAATCGATAAGCCGACAAACATTCAGCAAGGCATTGGCTTTACCTACGGAAAAACCACACTGACGCAGATCCTGTTCAGAATACTGAATGACCTGTTTATGAGTCGGATGGCACAATAATCCTGAAGAGTGCTGGATGCCGATTGCCTGAATAAAACGCCGTCGAATAGAAATTGCTGCACTTACGCTGATCTGTTGGCCAATGATTGCCCAACTTAGTGCTTCAAAAGGTGTGGCTGACTGATAAATGCGTAAACCCGTTTGTCTGGTAACCAAATCGCCAATAACAGGATGATCCTGATATATGGATTCAAACAATTCGACAGGCTGCTTCAACCCTAACATGTGTGAAGCCAGCGCAGATAATGTTTCATCTGAGCAAAGATCCTCATCGCTATCAATATCAAGCTGTATACGTGCTTTATTCTTTCCAAGCGCTATTGTCAGGAGAGCCGGGTGTTCCTGCCAGACCATTCCCTTTTTGATTTTATTCTGTTGCACGATTTCAGAAACTTCCATTTCATCCCTTTGATGAAAAGCCAAAAAATCCTTCGTGTGATAATTAGTTGGTAATACTATTTCTATAAAACCATTTTCTATAAACCCGTTTTCCATAAAACCGCTTGCCTTCATTAAAAAACTCCGGAACTTACATAATTGAGATGAATATGTAACAGGCTTCAAGTTACAATACAATGGCAAATTCACAAACCTAAACTACAAAACATCATCAATTTTATATTGAATTAATTCATCATTCAGTTCTTTAATTTGATATTTTGATGGACTTAATACCAATAGGTAAATCCCAATACCCATAAATAACATCATGCTTAAAATAATCAGGAGAAAATCGAAAACGCCTCCTACCGTATTAGTAAAAACATCAGCTTTTAATAAAAACGCAATCAATACAACAAATGCCAATGCAAAAAAGTAAATAGAGAATATCTTTTCAAACCAATAAGTAACATAATAAAATGGCTTAATTTTCACTTGAACCACACCAGAATCTAACACAGCATACGCCTTCAACTTTTTCAGGTTAGCGATACATTCAGCACTTAGCCCACCTTGTTTTAGCTTGATGAATATTTTTCTGAATTTGTCAGATTTAATTTTTGTGGTATCAAACATTATCTCAGATGCAATCGCATATTTAAGATAATTCTTGTCACCTTCATCAAGGTAATTATTATACTGGTTCAAATATTTAATGTACTTTATCGCTTTTCTTTCTCTGAACACACACACGTCTGCATAAAGCTTCTTTAATACAGATAAGATAATACCAATGAAAGTACCAATAGATCCCAAGACCTTCACGATGTCATTACCGTGTTTTACGATGTATTCAATCATATTGTTACTCTAAATAATTTAAAACATACCTAAGTATATACCATGATAATTACACAGGATTGTTGGCAAAAATATCAGCAAATATTCTCCATTGCGCCAGCTGGAAACACGCCCCTATAAATTTTGTGATAACATAGTCTCCCAGAGCGTTTTTTGTAAAAATACACCGTATGGAATAACAAGGACGATCTAAAGCAACAAATCAGGAAAAAATTAAGTTTCTAATGAAAAGACTTAATTTATGTAAGAGGTTGAAATGGCACTATTAATTACCAAACGCTGCATCAATTGTGATATGTGTGAACCTGAATGCCCTAATCAGGCTATCACTATGGGTGCGGAGATCTACGAAATTGAGCCTGAACGCTGTACTGAATGTGTCGGGCATTATGAAAAACCAACTTGCCAGTCTGTCTGCCCGATCACTAATACTATTATTCTTGATCCTAACCATCAGGAAACCGAAGAGCAATTGTGGGATAAGTTTGTGCTCTTACATCATGCAGATAAAATCTGAATTTAACTTTCCAATATGACTGTCGCACAAGCATAACGACGTTCATCCGCTAGTGTGACGTGCATAGATCTGACATTCAGTTTATTAGCCAGCACATTAGCCTCCCCATGAAGTTTTAATGTGGGTTTTCCCAGTGGATCATTGATAACTTCAAATTGATTAAAGGCTAAGCCATTGCGGATACCCGTTCCAAGTGCTTTGGCTGCCGCTTCCTTGACTGCAAACCGTTTTGCAAGGAAGCGGACTGGCTGATTATGCTGTTGATATTGTTGCCATTCCCCATCGCTCAAAATACGCCTTGCCAGACGTTCACCGGAACGCCCGATAATTTCCTCAATACGGGATATTTCAACAATATCTGTGCCTAATCCAATAATGCCCATTAACGACGTGCTTCTCTCAATAAAGTTTTCATATCCGCAACCGCAGCAGACAGGCCACTAAATACAGCACGGCCAATGATGGCATGCCCGATATTCAGTTCATAAATTTCAGGCAGGGCAGCAATACGCTGTACATTGTGATAGGTCAGACCGTGACCAGCATTGACTTTAATGCCTTTTCCAGCCGCGTAAGTTACAGCTTCTTTGATACGCTGAAACTCTTTTTCCTGCTGTATCTCGTCTTCCGCATCTGCATACGCACCAGTGTGAATCTCAATAAATGGTGCTCCAACTTCAACAGCAGCATCAATTTGCTGGTGATCCGCATCAATAAACAGAGATACCAGAATGCCCGCTTCCGATAAAGCCTTGACAGCCTCAGCAATATGTTCTTTTTGCCCACATACATCCAATCCCCCTTCTGTCGTGACTTCCTGACGCTTTTCAGGAACTAAACAACAGAAAGCAGGTTTAATTTGAGTGGCAATACCAACCATTTCATCCGTTACAGCCATCTCGAGATTCATGCGAGTTTGAATCGTTTTTTCTAATAGTTGAACATCTCTGTCAGTAATGTGGCGACGGTCTTCACGCAGATGAATCGTTATGCCATCAGCTCCCGCCTGTTCCGCCACAAATGCAGCCTGAACGGGATCAGGATATTGTGTCCCACGGGCATTACGTAAGGTTGCAATATGATCAATGTTGATACCTAACAATACCTCAGCCATTTTTAGCTCCTGCAATAATATAAAATTCAGTAAAGTCTACACGCTTCATCATGAAGAAGTGACTTACTTTAATTTTCATTTTTCTTGTTGGGATTATCAGTTTTTTTACGTACAAATTGGCGAAACAGTTCACGACTTTTTAGTGGCTTTCCGCCCAAATAAGGCTTCAATGCAATGCGAGTGAAGCGCTTAGCTGCTTTCAATGTCGCACCATCAGGAAATTCACCCACTGCCAGCGCCTTTAGTTCATAACCAGTAAAACTGTAGTGATCAATAACCAAACTGGCAATAAACCCTTTTTCTTCACGATAACGATAAGTCATCTCATCCGCAACAGGTTCACCACTGCCTGCACAGTGAAGATAATCTACGCCATATCCCATATTGGTCAGTAACGCTAACTCAAAACGGCGCAAAGCATATTCCGGCGTGTATTCACTCGCCGCGAGCACTTGTAGGCATTGGAGATAATCGAAAAAAAGTGCGGGATATGCCATTCCTTGCTCAAGAACTCTAGATAAGAGTTCATTCACGTACAATCCGCTGTAAAGTACGCTCCCCGTTAAGGGAAGAGCCAATGAGATAGGTTCGGCATCTCGTAATGTTTTGATTTCCCCCCGCCCACTCCAGCGAATGAGCAGCGGGGTGAAAGGTTGCAAGCAACCTTTTAGATGAGAGCGACGGCTGCGGGCGCCTTTCGCTAAAACACGTACCCGCCCTTCATTTTCAGTAAAGAAATCCAGTAATAAACTGGTTTCACTGTAAGGGCGTCCATGAAGCACAAAAGCTCTCTGCCAGCCGTCCACAAGTCAGCCTTATAAGTCGTCGATGTAACCGAGGCTACGCAGCGCTCGTTCATCATCAGCCCAACCCGCTTTTACTTTTACCCACAGTTCCAGATGGACTTTTACATCAAACAGCCTTTCCATATCTTGACGAGCTTCTATACCAATCGTCTTGATTTTGCTGCCTTTATTACCAATCACCATTTTCTTCTGGCCATCACGCTCTACCAGAATCAAACCGTGGATCTTATACCCTCCACGTTCATTGGCAACAAATTGTTCAATTTCCACTGTCACGGAATATGGCAGCTCATCCCCCAAGAAACGCATCAGCTTTTCACGGATGATTTCTGAAGCCATAAAACGCTGTGAACGATCGGTAATATAATCTTCAGGGAAATGGTGCTCAGCCTGTGGCATATGATCGCGTACAATTTTGGCAACAGTATCAACATTCATGCCTTTTTCTGCACTGATCGGCACAACATCAATGAAATTCATCTGTTGGCTAAGAAAACCGATATGTGGCAGGAGAATGGTTTTGTCTGTCACATTGTCCACTTTATTGATGGCAAGCAGGACAGGGCAACGCAAGTGACGCAACTTATTCACTACCATTTCATCATCCGGTGTCCAGTGTGTACCTTCCACAACAAAGATAACCAGTTCTACATCACCAATAGAGCTGCTCGCCGCACGGTTCATCAAACGGTTGATCGCACGTTTTTCTTCAATATGAAGGCCCGGCGTATCAACATAGATGGTTTGGTAAGCCCCTTCCGTATGAATTCCCATGATGCGATGACGCGTCGTTTGGGGTTTACGAGAGGTAATGGATACTTTCTGACCCAATAACTGATTCAATAAAGTCGATTTACCGACGTTGGGTCGCCCGACTATTGCAACAAATCCGCAATAGTTTTTTTCTTCGCTCATTCAAGCTCCAGTTGTTTTAATGCTTGTTCCGCAGCCGCCTGTTCTGCCTTGCGGCGACTGGAACCTACTCCTCTGACAGGTTGTTCAAATCCACTGACCTGACAGTGAATTGTAAATTCCTGATCGTGTGCTTCCCCACGAACTTGAACAACCAGATATGTAGGCAACGGCAAATGACGCCCTTGCAGATATTCCTGTAAACGTGTTTTAGGATCTTTTTGCTTGTCGCCCGGGCTGATTTCATTCAAGCGAGTTTCATACCAACTCAAAATAATCTTTTCAATTGTCTGAATATCACTATCAAGAAAAATAGCCCCAATTAATGCTTCAATACTATCCGCTAAAATGGATTCGCGACGGTGTCCCCCGCTTTTTAACTCACCTGGCCCCAGACGTAGGCATTCACCTAATTCAAATTCTCTGGCCAGTTCTGCCAACGTATTACCACGCACTAATGTTGCCCGCATACGACTCATGTCCCCTTCATCAACACGGGGAAAACGATGGTAAAGCGCATTAGCAATGACAAAACTCAGGATCGAGTCGCCAAGAAATTCCAGACGTTCATTATGCTTACTGCTGGCACTGCGGTGAGTCAAGGCTTGAAGCAATAAATCGTGCTGTGTAAAGTTATATCCTAGCTTACGTTGTAATCGGTTCGTTATTATGGAGTTCATGTGCTACCAATTCAGTTAGAATTCATCAAATAAAAGCACACGCAACAGACCTGTGAGGCCGATATCCCTAAAGATTAATAGGGGGGCCTTACAAAACTGTTGCGTTTGCACTGGCTCCCTAAGATGTCCATCATCATAAGGAACCAGTCATCTCGTTTGAAAGAATATTCTACACTGTGAGATAAATTAATGCTGCGCTAATATATAAATATTAGTGAATTCCACCAATTCGGTTCAAACGTACACCCGTAGGCCACTCACCTTCCTGTTTTTCAAAACTCATCCAGATGGCGGTTGCACGGCCTACCAGATTTTTCTCCGGTACGAATCCCCACTCCCGGCTGTCTGCACTATTGTCACGATTATCACCCATCGCGAAATATTGGCCTTCAGGAACAACCCAAACTCCAGGTGGCAAACCTGCCTGACGATAGTGAGGTATAGACTGCGCTGGCGGAATGGTCAAAATATGGTGTGACACATTACCTAAGCTTTCAACGCGTTCCCCTTGGCGGAGTGTATAAGGCCCCAAGACTTCATCAAGTGGTACTTGATAAACACCACTTACACGAATTCCTTCAGGGGTTACATCTTCTTTGATAGTCCATTCACTTGGAAACACGTCCCGGTAAGTGACAGGCAAAGTTCCCTTGCATTCAGAATTCCAGCCACAATCCGGATAAACCTGAAGCTCTTTTTTGACATAATCGTAAACAATCCTGTCTCCGGGTAAGCCAACGATTCGTTTCACAAAATCAATGCTTGGATTAACTGGATATTTAAAAACAGCGATATCTCCACGCTTGGGCTCACCCGTTTTAATCAAGGTTGTTTGTGTAATCGGGTCTTTCAGACCATAGGCAAATTTTTCAACCAGAATAAAATCCCCGATCAACAATGTTGGCATCATCGAACCGGAAGGGATTTGAAAAGGTTCATACACAAAAGAACGCAGCACTAAAACAATGGCTAACACCGGAAAGACAGATGCAAATGTATCAACCCATGAAGGTTTATTAATTTCTTTAGCCAAAGATTCCTGAGCTTCTGCGCCTGCCGCCTGTTCCTGAATGAGAGCAAGTTTTCTCTTGCGTTCAGGAGCTAATTTAAACCGATCTATACACCAAAAAATACCGGTAATTAACGTTGCTAGCGTTAAGATCAAGGCAAAAGTGTTAGCCATTTAAACTCCTTACAACCTCGTTAATTATCTTTTCCAACATGCAGAATTGCTAAGAAGGCTTCCTGTGGCAGTTCAACATTTCCGACCTGCTTCATGCGTTTTTTACCTTCTTTTTGCTTCTGCAATAGTTTTTTCTTCCGGCTGACGTCCCCACCATAACATTTTGCCAGTACGTTTTTACGTAACTGTTTGACAGTAGAACGCGCAATAATATGAGCGCCTATGGCAGCCTGAATTGCAATGTCAAATTGCTGACGTGGGATCAGTTCTTTCATTTTTTCCACTAGCTCACGACCACGATACTGTGAGTTGTCACGGTGAGTAATCAATGCCAGCGCATCAACACGTTCACCATTAATCAAAACATCCACGCGCACCATGTCAGAGTGCTGGAAACGAATAAAGTTATAATCCAAAGATGCATAACCACGAGATGTTGATTTCAAACGGTCAAAGAAGTCCAGAACAACTTCAGCCATTGGGATTTCATAAGTCAGGGCAACCTGGTTACCGTGGTAAACCATATTAGTCTGTACACCACGTTTTTCTATGCAGAGCGTAATGACGTTGCCAAGGTATTCTTTCGGCAACAGCATATGACATTCTGCGATCGGTTCACGCAGTTCCTTAATATTATTTAAGGCTGGTAACTTAGATGGACTATCAACATAAATAATATCATCACTATTTGTCTCAACTTCATAAACAACTGTTGGTGCAGTCGTAATTAAATCGAGATCATATTCACGTTCCAAACGTTCCTGAATGATTTCCATATGCAGCAAGCCAAGGAAACCACAACGGAAACCGAAGCCCAATGCGGTAGAGCTTTCTGGTTCATAGAATAATGAAGCGTCATTTAAGCTCAATTTACCCAACGCATCACGGAATGCTTCATAATCATCAGAACTTATAGGGAATAATCCCGCATAAACTTGCGGTTTAACCTTTTTAAACCCTGGAAGTGCTTTTTCCGCAGGATGACGTGCAGTCGTCAACGTATCACCAACCGGGGCTCCCAAAATATCTTTGATAGCACAAACCAGCCAGCCCACTTCACCACAATTCAGCACGTCACGATCGATACGCTTCGGCGTGAAAATACCCAGACGGTCGGCGTTATATACCTGACCTGTACTCATTACCTTAACTTTATCACCCTTACGCAATGTACCGTTTTTAATACGGATAAGTGAAACAACGCCAAGGTAATTGTCAAACCATGAGTCAATAATCAGAGCCTGCAATGGTTCATCAGGAGTACCTTCCGGTGCCGGGATTTCTTTCACCAGACGTTCAATAACATCCTGCACTCCGACACCCGTTTTTGCAGAACAACGAACAGCGTCTGTTGCATCAATGCCAACGATGTCTTCAATTTCATCTGCAACACGCTCTGGCTCCGCTGCTGGGAGGTCGATTTTGTTCAGAACCGGAACCACTTCCAGATCCATTTCGAGGGCGGTATAGCAGTTAGCTAAGGTCTGAGCTTCAACCCCCTGACCCGCATCAACCACCAGCAAAGCGCCTTCACAAGCAGCCAGAGAACGGGAAACTTCATAAGAGAAGTCAACATGCCCGGGCGTATCGATAAAGTTCAACTGATAAACTTGCCCGTCATTTGCCTTGTAATCAAGAGTTACACTTTGCGCCTTGATAGTGATGCCACGTTCACGTTCAAGATCCATTGAATCCAGTACTTGTGCTGCCATTTCACGATCTGACAGCCCCCCACAGATTTGAATAATCCGGTCAGATAGAGTGGACTTACCGTGGTCAATGTGGGCGATAATGGAGAAATTTCGTATTTGCTTCATTATTAAATCTTTTTTGCCTTAATATTTCTGAATCATTCGCCTATGGACACACTGATGGACATAAAGCGACAGTTTATTGGTTCGGCCACTGGCCTTGAGGAGTCGTATTCTACATGCCAAACCTGTGAAAACCTAGTCATGCCTGTGGTTTTCAGTATGACCTTGTGATTTCCAGTATGATAAAAAAGTTGAAGCTCATAGGGTAAAACAGATTATTCTTGCTGTAGAACCTTAATCGTATCGGGCGGCAGACCAATTTGTAACACAACAGGCTGGTAAGCTTGCAGGTTATCCCAATACGCAGCAATCTTGCGGGCAATGAAGAAACCGGCAAACCCTCCGCCAATTCCCCCTAAACATATCCATAACTGGTCACTCGTCCAAAACTGGAAAAGCGCCCCTCCCAAAAATAACCCCAGTAATGGCGTTAAATAAACTAACATTGCTGAACGCAACAAACTACTTTCAGGAATGCCCACTTCAACTTTCTGCCCCGGCTGAAGTGGCTGAGAGATCTCCAACTCCAACTGATGAATACTTTCCGGCCCTATTTTTTCCAATAAATAAGAACCACAGGTAGTTCTGGACTGACAACTACCACAACCTGAAGATGAACCATAACGCAATAATGCGCGGCCTTTTCGCCAACGGACAACTGTCGCCCACTCTTTGACCATCAGTTTTCCTCCGTAAATGTCACGCTTGCCGCAATCCGCTCAGCAGTCGTGAAAGGCAGCTCCCCAATAACGGTAATGCTATTTTTACCGCGGGCCAAAGTATAAACCGTTCTCCTGCCTTGCCGAAATGGTTGTTCCCCAACGGCCTTTTTGTTTGCAGTCACAACATTTACGGAAAAATTAAATAATCCATCACCATACATGATGGATTCCAACCATTCTGTTTCTGACAACTTACGGCTGGTACGGGAAATTTCATTGAAGCCTTGAGGTATTTTCCCAACTCGCCAATTAAACTTCCATTTTTCGGAAGGCGGAATGAGCAGCATCGGCGGTAATTTCAGATCAGTAATCGCACTCAGCTCGTTTTTAATGTAGTCATTCACGGTTGACGACACAACACGAAATTGTTCAATAACGGTGATATTATCCTTATCCAACAAATCAATCAGCAAAGGAAGGTGATTTCTCTCATCAATCAGAAGGTTATAGCTATAGCGGGATTCATCTTTCGATATGATGCGAACAAATCTCACTGGATTATCACCAACGTGCGTACTGCCGGCATCAATGAAACGATAGAACTTTTGTAATTGCGTAAAATCGGCAAAGATGATCGGTGGAAGATAATCGACAATATGATTGCCATATAAGCTGAATGAATCCAGACCCGGCTCGTAATAGCTGATTTGGTCACCACGCTGGATGATTTCCCGGCGGGAACCACCCATTTGTATAATTTGCGCAATAGGTTTACCGCCAATAATGGCATGACGATAACGCAACGGAATCAGGAATTGCTGGCCTATGTTGATAAAGCCAAGCTCATAATTCAGCGTTTGTACAGCATTATTCATATCCTGCAACAAAGCCTCGGTACCGCTTTGCTGCGCCGAGGCTTTGAGAGGATTCAACAGGCTAACCGCCAATAAAAAAATGAAAACCCAAATACGTTTCATTACTGTTGCTGTGATTGTTGTTGTGCTCCAATTGGCTGATTAATCTGAGTAACACCGTAATTTTTTTCAGAATGAATGCGTCTGGTAAGTTCATATTGCTGCAACATCGCATCAATACGCTTATTGCTTTCCCGAACTTGCATGCTCAGGTCACCACCGAAGGCTTCATCATCAACAGGAGTCGCCAAACCTACCGGGGAAGCTGATCCCATCACAGGCAATGTATTGAAGACTGGTGTATCAGATTGAATATCTGTGTCAACACTACTACTGCTATTATATTGCTGAACGCCAATAATCACAGTCAAAGATACACATGCAGCAATACCAACTTGTGTAATCTGGCTCGCCCATGGACGAATTTTTCCCCAGAATGGCATTCTGCCCCATGTTTCAGGCTCTGGCTGAGATTCTAGAACAGCCGCTGGATTAATCTGGACGGGCTCTTTCTCAAGCGCCAGTGCCACTTGACTCGCGATATCCAAATGTAATACATCCCCCACATCGCCACGCATGACATCACGGACAAGATGGTATCTTCCCCATTGCTTCTGCATGGCTGTATCTTCGGAGACCAAATGAACGACTTCACTATCAAGAGCTTCTCCATCCATTAAAGCGGAAAGTTTCTCTCTTTGCATGCCAAAGTACCTTTAAAATTGTTTTGTCCCACTACTGTTGGATTAGTGGTTGAACTTTATTATCAATGGCTTCCCTTGCCCGGAAAATTCGTGAACGTACAGTGCCTACGGGACATTCCATGATGTCGGCTATTTCTTCATAGCTCAACCCATCCAACTCCCTCAACGTAATCGCTACCCGCAAATCTTCCGGAAGCGATTCGATAGTACGGAAAACCACTTCCTTTAATTCTTCAGACAACATTAAGTTCTCAGGGTTCGAAATTTCTTTCAATGAACTTGACACATCATAATTTTCTGCATCGTTAGCATCCAAATCATTGGATGGAGGACGACGCCCCTGAGCAACCAAATAATTTTTAGCCGTGTTAACGGCTATACGGTACAGCCAAGTATAAAAAGCACTATCGCCCCGAAAAGAAGAAAGTGCCCGATAAGTCTTGATAAAAACCTCTTGAGCAACATCAGGAACGTCACTTTGAGGTACGTAACGAGCAATCAGGCTCGCTACTTTGTGCTGATATCTTATCACCAGCAAATTAAATGCTTTTTGATCACCTTTCTGGACCCGTTCAATCAGCATTTGATCCGTTAACTGCTCGCTCATCCGAGGTTCACTCTCCTGAGGTAAAACTCCACATTCTGTACTAATTTAAACCAATATGATGTCCTGCTTTCCCGAACAAGCATGACTTTGAGTATCAATTTACTGTGAAGTTCAACTTTGGCCGTAATTTTATATTACAACCACCTGTCATTTCGTATTTCACTTCTTTTATCTCTTTGATATTGATATTTATTTATGGTTTTATCTTATCATCACATAGCGACCAGAAAACTATTGGGCATATTAAGTGCATCATATATAAGTGCATATAGTACAAATCATAGTCCCTATTTCACAGGACACGTGATTTTAATGCGAGAAAAGAAAATATTGCTTTAACCAGCCTCATCACTCTAATATTGCTAACCTTATCAATAATAAATATAAAAATCTGTTATTAACTGACGAAATTCATCTGAATACGCGCCATCCAAGGCGCGAATCGTTAATTCACTTACCTGATTTTGCTGCCCATGCAGAGATAATCCCAGCAACAGGCGATGCAACGGCTTATCCCGTCTGTCACGAATGTTGACACGAAAATGAGTAAACCACCCTAACCCTACTGCCATCTTTTCAAATTGTTCACCAATATCATAAGGCAGAACCACGCAAAACAGCCCTGTAGGTGCAATCAATTCCCGTACACACGCCAATAATCCCTGATGTGTCAATGATTCCGTATAACGAGCCTGATTGCGAGCTTCATTTCGACATGCAATAGAAGGTTCAAAATAGGGAGGATTACTGACAATTAAATCATATTGGGTGCTGTTTTGCTGCAAACCGTGGTCTTGCTGCAAACCACGTTCCTGTAACCCATTTTGTTCCACATGCTGCCGCACAAAGTCATGGATATCCTGCTGATGTACCGTAATACGGGAAAACCACGGCGATTGCTGTATATTATCAATCGCCTGCATTGCAGCAGAAGTATCCAGTTCTACCGCATCAATCACAGTCTGCTCTCCTGTGCGCTGAGCTAACATCAATGCAATCAAACCACTGCCACACCCAATATCCAGACACCTTTTCTTGTTATATACTGGTGCCCAGGCTCCCAACAGCACACCATCCGTTCCGACTTTCATCGCACATTTATCATGTCCAACAAAAAACTGTTTAAATGTAAAGCCACCGCGGCGAAAAACGGGTTTATCTATCGATGCCATGAGTTATATCTGCTGAAATAAAAGTTTCTCATAGCATAAATCTTATGACTCGCGGATAAAAGCAACCTCCTTATAGGATGTTTTATAGGATGAAGAATGTGCCCAACCTGTTTATAATCGGCGGCCCAAACAGAGGTATATAATGACTGCGACAAACTTTTCTGAATTCCAACTTGATGAATCCCTGCTTGATGCACTGAATGATAAAGGCTACGAACGCCCGACAGCAATTCAAGCGGCAGCCATTCCTGCTGCCATGGATGGGCGGGATGTCCTTGGCTCAGCCCCAACCGGCACAGGTAAAACCGCCGCTTACCTGTTGCCGGCATTACAGCATTTACTCGATTTTCCCCGTAAAAAATCAGGGCCTCCGCGTATCCTGATTCTGACTCCAACCCGTGAACTGGCAATGCAAGTTGCAGAACAAGCAAAAGAATTTGCAGCTCACACTCATTTAGATATCGCCACAATCACTGGCGGCGTTGCCTATATGAATCACGCAGAAGTATTCAGTGAGAATCAGGATATTGTTGTCGCAACGACAGGACGTCTGCTGCAATACATCAAAGAAGAAAACTTCGACTGTCGTGCTGTGGAAACGTTGATCCTTGATGAAGCTGATCGCATGCTGGATATGGGATTTGCCAATGATGTCGAAACCATTGCGGGTGAAACCCGCTGGCGTAAACAAACACTGTTATTTTCCGCCACACTGGAAGGTGAATCCATCCGTGATTTTGCCGAGCGCCTGTTAACTGATCCTGTTGAGATTGATGCAGAGCCTTCTCGTCGCGAACGCAAGAAAATCCAGCAATTTTATTACCGTGCTGATACGTTAGAGCATAAGACAGCCCTGTTATGCAACCTTCTTCAACAGCCTGATGTTACAAAATCCATTGTGTTCGTACGCAAACGTGAACGTGTACGTGAACTGGTTGACTGGCTGAGTCAGGCAGGAATTCAAGCCAGTTTCCTTGAAGGTGAAATGGTACAGGCCAAGCGCACAGATGCCGTGAAGCGGCTGAATGATGGCAAAGTCAAGATTCTGGTTGCAACAGACGTCGCTTCCCGTGGATTAGATATTGAAAACGTCAGCCACGTCTTTAACTTTGATTTACCCCGCACTGCGGATGTTTACCTGCATCGGATTGGCCGTACAGCCCGTGCCGGCCGTAAAGGGACTGCCATTGCTCTGGTTGAATCTCACGATCATCCTCTGCTGGGTAAAATTAGCCGTTATCTCCAAGAGCCTTTGAAAATACGGGTTGTCGATGAGCTTCGCCCGCAAACCAAAGCGCCAAGTGAGAAAAAAAGTTATAAACCTTCTAAAAAAGTGTTGGAAAAACGCAAAGAGAAGAGAAAATCAGAAGACACGCAGAAAAAACGAGTAAAAGTTCGTCATCGTGACAGCAAAAACATCGGGAAACGCCGCGTTTCTTCTGGTAAACCCAAGCCAGAAGTAATTGAATCTGGCAACGATTAATTATCTCAATACAGGCGAAGTCATTGAATATGAGTTGACTTCGCCTCTCTACTTACATCATTTGAGCATGATTCAAGCATTACATTGCTTAATTTCAGCTACTTCTTTGTGATGTAATTTGCTGATAAGCTTCCTCAAATTGTTCTCGAATTGCAGGTTCACCCATAGTCATCGCCAATGAGTGCAAAGACGGCATATTCAATGCAAGCATTTCCTCATCTGTCGCATCAGTTGACGCCAACATGGCTTCGCCATTATTCAACCAGGGCTTCTGTTCCGTCATTAATTCCAATACAGCCTCCAAAAAGTGCGCCTTAAATGAATGCAACCCATATCGATGAGGCAGAATGGAATCCCACATACTTCCTAATTCATATTTAAGTTCTATTGTGTTACCCATAGGTTGAGGAACCGGCAATGCTTTTTGCAAATCCCCCAACCAATCGTATTGAACAGAATAATGGCGTACCAAACCACTGTCGGCCAATTCACGAGCAACCTCAGGCGATACCCCCATACGTTTCAGCGTGGGGTCTGAAACGCCAGCAGCATTATAAATAACTGCGGGTTTTCCTGTTGCCAGTGCAGCTACTGTTGCCAATCCGCCCCCTAAGGAATGCCCCGTGAACATGATATTTTCACCAAATACTTTTAATGATTTGTGCGCTAACTCCAACGCCTGGTTATATTGTTTTTCATTGTAGCCAAGCCCCTGACGAATACTTACCATGAAATCTTTCAACTCGTTCGAGCCGGTGAAAGAAACAATATATAACCCCTGATGTTTGTATACCCCTGCTTGAAATCCTGTTGAATAATCATTCAACGTATCAGGATCAATACCTGCTTGTGATAAATCATCATCAGACAAGCGTTCAAAACCAGGAATTCCTAAACTTTGCTCGCGGTAAACATCACGGGTAACCAATGTCAGGTTATAGTCAATAAACTTAGACTGTTTTCCTGCAATATCATTGGCTGTCAATATGGGCGATTCCATCGCACGAGCACTGAGATCATTGATCAATGATTGATACAGTGCATTAGATTGCTTGGTGTTTTCTGACAGCGAAATGGGTGATGCAGAAATGCGCTCGGCTTTATCTGGTAATGATTCGGTTGGAGAATTAGATTGAGGTTGCAGAGAATTTCCTTCTAATGAATAGATCCCTGGTTCACTTAAAAAACGGGTAGTTACTGATAAAGTCATAAAATTCTCCTACAGATTGTTCAGGTTAGAGGTAATCAAAACTCCAAACTCTCTATCGGCAGAAAAATTAACACCTTTATAACAAATTTAATTTTTAACTAACAATTTTGTTTGTAACGAATAAAAGAAATAAAATTACGAAGTTAGATAAAAAAAATGATTTTACACGCAGAGATAACGCCGGGCAGGCTTGCATAATTAAAGGACGGGTAGAAGTGAACAATTATAAATAATCAGGCAGCCTTAGCTGCCTGAAATTAGGCAAAAATCACAGACTTTCTGTAAAAGTACGGGCAATAACATCACGCTGCTGTTCTGGCGTCAGTGAATTAAAACGCACTGCATAACCAGAAACACGGATAGTGAGTTGAGGGTATTTCTCAGGGTGCTTCACCGCATCTTCCAGCGTTTCACGACGAAGAACATTCACATTCAGATGCTGTCCCCCTTCTACACGCACAGCCGGTTTCACTTCCAGCGGAATTTCTCGATATTCAAATTGCCCCAATTCATCTTTGGCAACAATCTGGCCTTCATCGTAATCTGCTTTCGCGCAGATACAACGTGCTTCATTTTTTTCATCATCCAACAGCCAAAAAGAATTCATCAATGCAGCGTTGTCAGATTGGGTAATTTGAATCCCCGTAATCATTTATACCTCCAACATCATCTTGGTTATTTAATTAAACCATTACTTAGAGCCTAATCGGATAGGCGCTTAATCAACCATCATTCTTGATTTCCTGTATACCAATACAAATGAGAAGATTCTTTGATTGAAATCAACTAATTTTATAAGGTTATTATCATAAAAATCATAATTTATTGTTTTTAAATATCTTTTTTACACAAATCGCATGAAATTATTTTTATAAATTTTCAAAATAATTTATAAAAACAGATTTTCATTCTATAAATTAAACTTGGATTGGAATCCTAGGGTTTCCCTATGCCAAGGGAATCGGTAAGCTTAAGTCCATCTGATAATCATATAGAAAGGGATTGGTTATGTCCGCACCTCTCACATGGCACGATGTCATCGGCAATGAAAAGAAACAGCCTTATTTCGTTGATACAATGGCTTATGTTGCCAACGAACGTCAGGCTGGAAAAACCATTTATCCACCGCAACAGGATGTTTTCAACGCATTCCGCTATACCGAATTGGCTGACGTAAAAGTGGTTATTTTGGGGCAAGATCCTTATCATGGCCCGAATCAAGCCCACGGACTGGCTTTCTCAGTACAACCCGGCATTCCGGCACCACCTTCTCTTGTCAATATGTACAAAGAACTGGAATCGGATATTGCTGGATTTACCCGCCCTAATCACGGTTGCCTGATCAGTTGGGCAAAACAAGGGGTGTTATTGCTCAATACCGTGCTGACTGTTGAGCGCGGCAACGCACATTCCCATGCGAATTTGGGATGGGAAACCTTCACCGATAAAGTCATTGCAGCAATCAACGAACATCGTAGCGGGGTTATTTTCCTGCTTTGGGGTTCTCATGCCCAGAAAAAAGGCCATTTTATTAACACCCAACGCCATCATGTGCTGAAAGCACCTCATCCTTCACCATTGTCAGCACATCGCGGTTTTTTAGGTTGCAGACATTTTTCACAAGCCAATAGTTTGCTGGAAACACAAGGATTGTCCCCAATCGATTGGACACCTCAGTTACCTCAATAATCGTGCTCTGCCTACAAAAATGCCGCCTCTGGATGGCGGCATTACATCACGGAATACCGTAACTTATTTAGAAACTGCAACCATTGCAGGACGCAGTAAACGACCATTCAAGGTATAACCTTTCTGCATCACCAACATGACGTGATTCGGTTCATGCTGATCAGATTCCATCATGGTCATCGCCTGATGTACTTCAGGATTGAAAGGCACATTGGTGTCACCAACAACTTCAATACCAAACTTACCCACTGCATCAATAAAAGATTTCAGCGTCAGTTCAATACCTTCAATCATAGGTTGCAATGATTCATTGGCACGATCAGAAACATCTAGCGCACGTTCCAGATTGTCGATTACAGGCAGGAGTTCATTAGCAAATTTTTCCAATGCGAACTTATGTGCTTTTTCTACATCCTGCTCGGTACGACGGCGAATATTTTCCACTTCAGCACGAGCACGCAGCATAGCATCACGTTCGTTAACCTGAGCCTGTTTCAACTGTTCTTCCAGCTCGGCAACACGCGGGTCAACAACATTTTCGGTCTCTGGCGCGTCTGCCTGTGCTGTACTAATTTGTTCCTCTAATACATTTTCTGTATTTTCTGAGACTTGCTCGTCAGGTACTTTTTGGTCTTTACTACTCATGAATATCTCCGCGTATTTTGTATTATCTTCGCCATTCCAGCTTATTATGGGGATCAATACGCGGGATTCAAGGGAACACATCATATTGTGAGGGCAAAACCATATGCTGAAGGAAATAACAGCAATGAATAATGAATTCAAATGCATCGGTATTGTCGGTCGTCCACGTCATCCTGAAGCACTGGCCACCCATGAAATACTTTACCATTGGCTAGTATCTAAAGGTTATTGCGTTATTGTGGACAGGCAGGTTGCAAAAGATATTGGATTGAAGGGTGCTCAAACCGGAGGGCTGACAGAAATCGGCAAAATTGCCGATCTGGTGATTGTTGTCGGTGGAGATGGCAACATGCTTGGTGCTGCCAGAGTGCTGTCACGCTATGATATCAAAGTCATTGGTATCAATCGGGGTAATTTAGGTTTTCTGACTGATTTAGATCCCGATAATGCTTTACAACAGCTCTCTGAAGTTTTGGACGGCGAATATCGGGATGAAAAACGTTTTCTACTTGAAGCTCAGGTCACGAAAAAAGGACAAAAAGCCCGGCGCAGCACAGCCCTGAACGAAGTGGTATTACATCCGGGTAAAGTTGCCCATATGATTGAGTTCGAAGTTTATATTGATGAACGTTTTGCCTTTTCCCAACGTTCAGATGGCTTAATCATAGCAACCCCTACAGGTTCCACCGCCTACTCTTTATCTGCCGGAGGGCCAATATTAACACCAAACTTAAATGCCATCGTGCTGGTGCCAATGTTTCCGCACACACTTTCAGCACGCCCGCTCGTGATCAGCAGCGAAAGTAGCATTCGATTAAAATTTTCTCAAAACAGTAATGATTACGAAGTAAGCTGTGACAGCCAAATCGTTCTGCCTATCCAAGATGGTGAAGAAGTCATTATCAAACGCAGCGAATATAATCTGCATTTGATTCACCCGAAAGATTACAACTACTTCAATACGCTGAGCACAAAACTGGGGTGGTCAAAAAAAATGTTCTAAAAACACTGCTCCCTACTTTACTGTATAAAAAACCAGTTTATACTGTATGTAAGCACAGACATGTTTTTATGCACAGGAACGTGTTTTTATACACAGTAAGCAGCAGGAGGAGCACAATGCTGACTCAGTTGACCATCAGTAATTTTGCCATCGTTCGCGAACTTGAAATTGATTTCCGCTCAGGAATGACGGCAATTACAGGAGAAACCGGAGCCGGTAAATCCATCGCTATCGATGCGTTGGGTTTATGTCTTGGCAATCGTGGCGAAGCCAATATGGTTCGCTCGGGTGCTCCCCGTACCGATCTTTGTGCCCGTTTTTCACTGACAGATGCCCCTTCTGCACGTAAGTGGCTCGAAGACCATCAGCTTGATGAAAGTTTTGATGACAACAATGAGTGCCTGCTGCGTCGCACGATTACTGCGGATGGGCGCTCTCGTGGTTTCATCAACGGTACTGCCGTGCCACTTTCCCAGTTACGTGAATTAGGTTCACATCTGATTCAAATTCACGGGCAACATGCTCATCAATTACTGTTAGAAAACCGCCATCAGAGACGTTTACTGGATATCTATACGGACGACTTTGAACTCCAACATGAAATGAAACTGGCGTACCAACAATGGAAACAAAGTTGTCAGGCTCTCTCACAATTCCAGCAACAGGCCCTTGAGCGCCGGTCGCGTCAGCAATTGCTGGAATATCATCTGAAAGAACTAAATGAGCTGTCACCACAACAAGGGGATTACCAAGAGCAAGACAGCGAATATAAACGGCTGGCAAACTGTGGGCAATTCTTGTCAGTCAGCCAGAACATTCTCCAGATCTTAAGCGATAATGATGAGCAAAACATTGTCAGCCTCCTCAGCTATGCACGAAATGAACTTACAGAACTTGCGGGCATGGATCACAAGCTCAGTAGTTTACTTAACATGTTGGAAGAAGCTGCTATCCAAATCAATGAAGTCAGTGATGAATTGCGCCATTACAGTGATCAATTGGAACTGGATCCTAACCGTTTATTCGAGCTGGAACAGAAAATTTCCCAGCAAATCAGTATGGCACGTAAACACCACGTGGCACCGGAAGAGCTGCCTGCCCTGCATCAGCAATTGCTGGAAGAACAGCATCAGTTATCCCAACAAGAAGATGATTGTGCTCATCTGAGTGAACTCGTCAGCCTGCACTACCAGCAGGCTCTGACCGTAGCAGAAAAACTGCACCATGTTCGCCAGAAATACGCTGTAGAATTAAGCCATCTGATAACAAGTAGCATGCACCAACTTTCCATGCCTCATGGTCGTTTCACGATTGATATCACCTTTGAACCGGAGCATTTAAACATTGACGGTGCCAGCAAAGTTGAATTCAATGTAACAACCAACCCCGGACAACCTCACCAATCACTGGCAAAAGTGGCATCGGGTGGTGAGCTATCCCGTATTGCACTGGCTATTCAGGTAATTACCGCGAAAAAAATGGAAACACCTGCCCTCATCTTCGACGAAGTTGATGTTGGTATCAGTGGCCCAACGGCAACAATCGTCGGTCGCCTACTGCGTGAATTGGGAGAATCAACCCAAGTTATGTGCGTCACTCACTTACCACAAGTGGCAGGATGTGGACACCAACACTTTTACGTTAGTAAGCAGACTGACGGAGAAGAGACAGAAACCCAAATGCAACTATTGGATAAAAAAGCACGACTCCAAGAACTGGCGCGGCTTTTGGCAGGGAGTGAAGTGACAAAAAATACACTGGCTAATGCAAAAGAGCTGTTAGCGGCATAAATTAATACAACTTTTTTGTATAATTGAAGTCATAGGTAAACGCGTAGAGGTTTTCAATCTCTTCAATGTTTATTATTATCGACGGCTTAACTCCTAAAGGAATGTAATCACTATGCGCTGTAAATTATTGACTGCCGCTACTGTATCACTTGTTATGCTGACTGCGGGTTGCTCTACGTTTGAGCGAATTGTTTATCATCCTGATATTAATCAAGGGAATTACCTGACGCCGGCTGCGGTATCAAAAATACAGAAAGGGATGACTCAGCAGCAAGTCGCTTACACTTTGGGAACCCCAATGCTAACTGATCCGTTCGGAAGCCAGACTTGGTATTACATTTTCCGCCAGCAACCAGGTCACGAAAAAGCCACTCAGGAAACCTTAACACTTACCTTTGATGGCAAAGGTGCGCTGACCGATATCAAGAACGAAAAATCACTGCCTGAAAATAAATGAGATGTGGGCTTTACTTATTCGCCAGTCCAGTATAGTTCTGGCGAATAAGTCAACTTTTGACAGGTATTATTGAGCATTATTTTTAGCGCGTTCTGCTCGCTTACGCCGCATTTCTTTGGGATCAGCAATGAGAGGGCGATAAATCTCTACACGGTCACCCTCTTCCAGCGTATCTGTCAGTTTGGCTGGTCGGCTATAAATGCCAACTTTATTCTTAGTCAAATCGATATCATTACGTAATGTCAAAAGACCAGACGCAACAATCGCTTGTTCAACCGTTGCTCCCTGCGGTACTTTCACATTACAAAGATATTGCCGTTCAGGAAGAGCATAAACGACTTCGATATTGATCTCAGACACTATAAACCTCACGTGCACGTTGGGTAAAAGCCTGCACCATATTACCAGCCAATTCCTTGAATACCTTACCAAAGGCCAATTCAATCAACTTATTGGTAAATTCAAAATCGAGGTGCAGCTCAACCTTACAGGCATCCTCACTTAGTGGAATAAAATGCCACCCTCCCATCAACTTACGGAAAGGTCCATCAACAAGCTGCATTTTGATACTTTGATTATCGAATAACGTATTACGCGTTACAAACGTCTTACTGATCCCTGCCTTAGAGACCTCAACCGAAGCCGTCATTTCATTATTACTGCTGCTTATTACACGGCTACCCACACACCCCGGTAAAAAATCCGGATAAGAAGTCACATCATTGACCAATTTATACATTTGTTCCACGCTGTAAGGCACTAGCGCAGAGCGACTAATCTGAGGCATATCATTTCCTGTAAAACGTAACAGCGCTGAATAATACCACTTAAATGTGATTAAATAAAAACCTGATGACATTTAGAACAATAAATGTGCATTCATCGCTAAATATCATACAGAAGAGATTTCTTTCACTAACGCATACAGTATAATACAACGCATTATGACAAAGAAAAAAGCACACAAACCCAGTTCGGCAACAATTGCCATGAATAAGCGAGCCCGCCACGAATACTTCATTGAAGAAGAATTCGAAGCAGGCTTATCCCTACAAGGTTGGGAAGTCAAATCACTGCGCGCTGGCAAGGCTAACATTAGTGAGAGTTACGTTTTACTCAAAGATGGCGATGCTTATCTTTTTGGTGCCACAATAACGCCACTGAATGTTGCTTCTTCCCATGTAGTTTGTGATCCGACACGGTCACGCAAACTATTACTTAACAAGCGTGAACTTGACTCATTATATGGTCGAATCAATCGCGAAGGTTATACCATCGTCGCGCTTTCCATGTATTGGAAAAATGCTTGGTGCAAAATCAAAATTGGCGTTGCAAAAGGTAAAAAAGCGCACGATAAACGTTCAGATATTAAAGAACGTGAGTGGAAATTAGACAAAGCGCGAATTATGAAGAATTCAGGGCGTTAATTACTGGCATTCTTGCTCAATATTCTGATATACTTGCGTTTAACACACTTTTGGGGCTGATTCTGGATTCGACGGGATTCGCGAAACCCAAGGTGCATGCCGAGGGGCGGTTGGCCTCGTAAAAAGCCGCAAAACAATAGTCGCAAACGACGAAAACTACGCACTGGCAGCTTAATAACCTGCGCAGAGCCCTCTCTCCCTAGCCTCCGCTCTTAGGACGGGGATCAAGAGAGGTCAAACCAAAAAGAGATCGCGTGGATGCCTTGCCTGGGGTTGAAGCGTTAAATCCAATCAGGCTAGTTTGTTAGTGGCGTGTCTGTCCGCAGCTGGCAAGCGAATGTAAAGACCAGACTAAGCATGTAGTACCGAGGATGTAGGAATTTCGGACGCGGGTTCAACTCCCGCCAGCTCCACCAAATAAAACAAGGGGTTGCGTGAAAACGCAGCCCCTTTTTGTTTGGCAATGGCGGCAAAATGGCGATAGAAATTTTTTACGCCTTACAGTTTTATTCTTCTAACTGAGCTGTTTTTAGCCAACTCCAATGAGTAGTAGTTTTTGTGTATATCGGATATTTATCTAAAGGATGATTCACATGATCAATTACAAAACAGCATCTGACTCTGATTTACTAGCAGAACTAAATAAACTATCTGGTGATAGTTCTGTAGGTTTATCAAGAAGAAAAAAAGAATTTCTTTACGTGATTAGAAACTTAGGGATGAATGAGCAACCTATTGCAGTTCTGGCAGGTGATCTAAACGGTAGTAAAGGCACATTAATCTTACTGACCAACAAAAATCTTCATTTCATAAGAATAAGCCTTTTTAAAAAAGTGCATCATGATAAGTTTCCCTTAGAATCAATAAACGGATGTGAAGATAAAAAAGGCTTATTATTTTCAACACTCACTTTGAGTGTTAACTATCAAGGCTATGTATTCAACAATATAGAGAAGAAAGTACTTGCTAGCTTCCTATCACACTTGAACGAATTGCTAGTTGCTCATGAGACTGGGTCATATAGCAAACCATCATCACAAGATGCCGAGCAACAATCTGAAGCTGATATTCCAAAGTCAAATAAATTCAAATCATCAGTTCTGGACACCAGTTCGTTAGTAGAGAAATTAGAACTCATTGAAGAGCTAAAAGATTTCTCAGAAGCTATCAATAACAAAGAATTTAACATTCTTAAAAATTATATCTTGGAATCAAATCTTGATAAGAGTTTAGCTACGGTAAACATAAAAACGTTATGTGAGAATTTGGATAGATTGAATGACTTCGTTAATGATGGCACCATTACCAAAAAAGATTTTTCCACTCAAAAACAAGCACTATTAGCAGCATTGCCAACTAACAATCAATCTCAATAAATTTCAGTTCCCCACTATCCTCAAAGCCGCATAAACCCTGAATTCTGTAACCTGATGCGGCTTTGCTTGGTGATCCACTAATCTCACGTAAAATGGAATTTTTCCTTTAATATCATCACATTGATTTTTACCTGCGATCCATCCCACGATCCAAAAACTGAAATTACCTGAAAATTTTTTCACTCCTTTCAGTTCGGGATTTTTCCCACGCCGCCAGTGCTGGCGCGGTCTGGCGATACCGTTTGTAGGATTTTCAAACTGAAAAAACTTTTTGATCCAAAACGTGCAGGCGGGTGCGGTGTAGTCCGTTTTACGTGGGGTTTACGTTTATTTCGTGGGGATTGTGCAGCATGAGATGCAGTGTAAGAACGTGATCCAAATTAACCGTAACGTGCGTCAATCTGATTGTGCATGTCTCTGTGTGCGTTTGGTTGCGCTCTATGGGTGGGTAATAAATGACAGGGTAAAGAGGGGATCGCTGCCTATTAATATTTATAGGTATAATACCCATAAATTCATTGACTGCATGTGATTTTGTGGGTATTATACCTACACACTAACACAATGGAGGATTGATGAGTAGTGCAGAGTTAATCAAACGCCTGATGGCTGACGGTTGGGTAAAGATGCGGCAAGACGGGAGTCATGTCACGCTGGCCAAACCGGGAGTC
>NZ_JBBMXH010000005.1:0-88430 GCF_037996725.1 Xenorhabdus entomophaga | reverse complement strand
AATTGAAACCGTGATTGGTCAATTCGCCGGGCAATTTTCTCTCGAGAAGTGCTGGGCACGGGATTTGTGGCATTTGAGTAATCGAATAGCCAGAAAACTGCTTTCTCATACGTTGGGCATTTTTGCCAATTTTAAACAAGGTAAAAGTCAACGCGACTGGCTTCAACAAGCCAACGTCATAGGATGTTAAAGTCGAGCATCGCGTTAATTTATTAAAAAACAGTCTCGAAGATACTGAGTCAGATATCCACAATATAATCAGACTCAATGATAGCACTTTCGCAGCAGTACGTATTGCAAGTACGCTAGGTTTACAGGGACCAGCAATCTCTGTGCAATCGGCATGTTCTTCTTCACTAAGTGCAATACATGTAGGATGTCAGTCAATTTTATCAGGTGAATCGGAAATGGCATTGGTAGGAGCCTGCTCACTACTTCTCCCCCAACATCGTCGTTTTACTTGCCGAGATGGAGATATATTAGCTCATGATGGTATCTGTAGACCTCTCGATATTACTGCCACTGGGACAGTGGCAAGCTCAGGAGGTGCTGTATTTTTGTTAAAGCCAGCGCAATCAGCAATAAAATCTGGCAATAAAATCTATGCTGTTATAAAAGCTACCAGCCTCAATAATGATGGTGGAGGAAAATCCAGCTTCGGGGCACCTTCTGTTTTTGGTCAGAAGACTGTTATTGAAGAAGGACTATCAGTTGCTAATATCAATGCCAGCCAGCTGAGTTATCATGAATTACATGGCACAGCTACTTTACTGGGTGATCTAATTGAGATGGAAAGCACGTCAAGTGCATTTAACTTATCAATGACAGACAGTATCACGTTAGGTGCAATTAAATCTCAAATTGGTCATACTGATGCGGCCTCAGGTATGTTTGGCATAATCAATACCATTTATTCCCTTGTCCACAGATGTGTTCCACCAATTACAAATTTTAAACAACTCAATCCCAATCTAACACCTTTTATTGTTGGTTTTTCAAATCCACAACAGCAATCTCAATTAGGTGATGCAGAAATGCTTTTCGGCTCTACTAGCTCTTTTGGTATTGGAGGAACAAATGGGTTTGCTGTACTAGCTGTTAATAATATGTGTTCAGGTTGGTGTGAACCTTATCCAGAGCATTACTGGGAAAATGAACAGGAATGCTATATAACCCTGATGCCTACAAAACAAATAACACGAACACTACTTCAAACAGAAGATACTGAACAGCTAACAAATTTAGATATACTCAATATATTGGAAAAATTATTGGATGAAAAAATCACAGATACCACATTAAGTTTTTATGACATAGGTGGAGACTCTATCATTTTACTTGATTTCATTGATATAATTAAAAAAAGAACAAGAGTATCTCTTCCTCTAAATGAATTAATCTCCTATCCAATAATTAATGATTTAATAAGATATACTCTTCAAATGATCAATCAAGTTGAATCAATCACCATCAATAAAACAGAATCTTTTTCTTCTATGGATAGAAAACTTAATGATCAACAAAAGAATTTATGGCTTTATTCAAAAATGCATCCTCATTCTGATGCTATGAATATTGCTAATTTATTTGAAATTAATAGCTGTATTACTGAATTAGATATTAAGAAAAATGTGAGAAATTGGATAAAAAATCATCCAGTACTTAACTGCCAAATTAAAGAATTTTATCAACAATTGGTTTGGCAACCAGATCAGAGTGATATTGATATTGTTATGTATCCTAAAGCGAGTAAAGCTGTTGCCATTGGCAGAATGAAAAATATCCTGCTTACACCAATTTCAATTGAAGGGAAATTATCAAGGTTTGCTTTACATGAAATTGATGGCGGATGGCTCATAGGTTTATCTATTCATCATGCTATTATTGATGGAATTCACCTTGGTTCTTTAATTAAAACTCTTAGTGAAAGTTTTAACTCATAATTCACTGAAAAAGGAATAATAATGAAATTCAGAACATATAAAAGCTATTTTCGTATTTATGAAAGCATGAGTGAAAAATACTCTTTATTCATAAAGTTGATGACACATGTTGCAAGTAATTTAAAGACGGATCCTAAATCGATTAATATCAATGTCGCCTATGCTTTAAATTCTGGTAAAAAAGAAGAAAATATTAACTTCTCAGTTGTTCACCATAATGTCCAATGTTTTTCAAATATCACCACAATATCATTTGATGAAGCATATTCTAATAATCAAAAGACTGTACAAAAAACTATACTAGCTCCATCATGTTCCCCACCAGAAGATATTGATTTTTTTATTGGCTATGAAATACATAGGCCATTAGAAGGCATCAGAGAACATTCACTATTGCCGAGTTATGGTCAGCATAAATTCACAACTTATTTCCAACAGAAGTCTCGATATCTGGAACTAAATTTATGCGTCGATATGACATGTTTTGACGAAAGACAGATCACTCAATTCTTACACAAATTTAGTTATTCATTGTCTGTTGCTCAAATAGCGGAACATATCTCTATTGTTGACGGTCCCTATCTTTCACAAACATTTACAACAGAAAACATTGCAACCTATTTATTTAATTATTCCTTTAAAGAGTTTTCAGAAAAACCAGCATTACGTAATCATGAAATTTCATTAGATTATAAACAGCTATATCAACATATTTTAACTCTATCGGCTTATCTTAATATATTCTGTGATCAACACTTTGAAACCATTGCAATTGGTTGTAACCAAAAATTTCATACTATAATAGCTATTTTAGCTGCAATTTATGTTGGTAAACCTTTCGTTATTATTGAAAATAGCGATCAAAATAAGCGATGTAAGCACATTTTATCAAATATTTTAAATCCATTGATTGTCAACGATGATTTAATTAAAACTGCACTAACTGCTTCTATTGAGTTGACAGCACAAAAAAATATCATCTCCCGTTCACCTGATGATATCCTTTGTTATACTTTTACTTCTGGTACAACAGGACAACCCAAAGGTATTATCATCAAACACATCTCGCTGATAAATGCTATTTTAAATCGGCATCAATCAATTAATATCACCGCACGTGACACCTTATTACATAATATTTCTTTTACATTTGATCCTGCTTTATGGCAACTATTTGGTGCTCTTTTTTTTGGCGCACAATTAATTTTGCAAGAAGATGAAGAAACTTTAAATCCACTGCTAACTCTTGATCTGATGAATAAATATAAAGTTACTATTACTGATTTTGTTCCCTCAGTTTTGTCTAAGTTTATAACAACTCTTTCATCCAACACTGACCTAAAATACTTAAGAGTATTGTATGTAGGAGGCGAAGTATTTACACCCACACTATGTAATGCGATTAAACGAGTATGTACAGCTAGGATATTTAATATATATGGCCCATCAGAGTGTACTATTGATAGTCTAGCTTACGAAATTTTAGGACAAAATGAAGAAGATAACATCGCTATTGGTCAGCCTATTTCTAATTGCCAAGTTATGATTGTTGATCATCATGATGAACCTGCTAAACAAGGCGAAATTGGTGAATTGGTGATTAGTGGAATCAATGTCAGTGCTGGGTATCTAGACCACCTTTTAAATTCGGAACGATTTTTTGAATATAATGGTACGCTATTTTACCGTAGTGGTGACAGATGTGTATTGGAAAAAAATGGCTTTATTTATTTTGTTGGTCGAAAAGATCGACAAATAAAAATAAACGGAGTACGCATTGAGCTAGATGAAATTGAAAAGAAAATTATGTCCCTAGCATTTATAGAAACAGTTTTTGCAATATTCCAGCAAGGAATATTATCACTATATATAAAAAGTTATAGCACAGAAATCGATCATCATAAAACAGAAGCTATTCGTAATGTTTTGCCCAGATGTGCTTTAAATGCCAAAATTTTTTATTTATCAAACACTCCTTTAACTCAGGCAGGAAAATTAGATATATCAAAATTATCTGAGTATGTTTATAGAAATGAATCAAATGCTGAAATACCACAGATTTCTACTGAAGAAAGTACTCTGCAAACTACCAAGTTGCTCTTTAGTCGTTTATTGAAAAGAAATGAAATCGACTCCAATGATAATTTTTTTACATTAGGTGGAAATTCTCTACAGCTAATTGATATTATTATTTCCATTAAATCCAGCGAAGGAGTTGAAATTGAAATTTCAAATTTTGTTCAGTTACCAACGCCAAAACATCTCGCTACTCTTATTCAAACAGCAAAGTCCCCCAAACTCCAAAACTACTCTTTGCCTCAGAAACTACCACTAAGCAATGAAATGAAGCTACTAGCTCAAGAAAAACCATTAAGCTCAAGAGAACACCGTCTTTTCTTCACAATAAGATGCCAACTCAACGAAAAAGAATTAATCTTGCAAAAAATTAAGCTATTATCAGATCAAGTTTCTATATTTAAATATTATCTTAATAAAGAAAATAATATTATTAATTTAGCTTATAATGAAATAATTTCGACAATAACATGTTATAAAGATAACTTCATTGAATCTGCAAATGAAACACTGGATTCAATTTGGGATACTAATCAGAAGCTACCTTTATTCAGCCTAATAAAAAATGAATCCCAACATGTCCATGTGTATATCCATCGTTCCCTATTTGATGGTTTCACTGCAAATCTTCTCAACAACGCAATAACTCAAAACACTTTAACGTTAAGCGACGGATATGTAAATTATATAATTAGAACAAATACTCATGAAGTAATTGAAGACTATCGTAAATCTGCTTCTATTTTTATCCATAATTCAAAATCTATTCTAGATAAAAAATTAATCGAAAATGTAATTCAAGTGTCAGAAACATTAAATATTCCTGGGAATTTGAGAGAGGTGCTTTCGACTTTATGGCTCAGCCATTCGCAGAATTCGCAGAATCCACTTTATATCGGTATACTCACTACTAATCGCCACCATACAACAGATATGACATCTATAGGCAGGTATGTAAATATTGTTCCAATCATACTTACATGCTCATCAGATATTAGTTCTATTATGGAGTATGTATCTGCCTGGAAAACACCATACTATTTTGTACAACAAATGATAGCTAATGAATATGGCTTCAAATTCCTTTTGATTTTTTGATTAATCAAGAGATACGATCAGGTGGTAGCCATAGGTGGATTACCGATCATTCCACACATCAAAAATTAGAACATTTATCTAAAGTAATAATTACTAATTAACCTTATATCTTGATTATCACTTTTACAGAGCGATAATCTCCTGACTGATCATCAGGGATGCTGTTGTGAGTTTGTTACCATTAACCTGAACCTAGTCATTTAATAGAGTTCGGAGTTCAGAGTAAACCATAACAGCATATTCTTTATCGCCTTTAAGATTGAACGGTATCTTGTGCTTTAAGCATCTATTTTATAAGTCTAATCAGGGCGATATCTCCTATGTTTCTGACAAAGAGGATAACCTTATGTCTGATAACATCGTGGTCGGCATTGATATTGCTAAACACAAATTTGATGTCGCGGTTTGGGCTGGAAAAAATCATTACAAAACAAAGCATTTTCCAAATGACCTCTAGGGATTCGGTGCCTTCATTAATTGACTTCAATCCACCTCAACTTACCATTTTTGCATGGAAGCAACAGGGAGTTATGGAGCTCCGCTCGCACTTTATCTTTCAGATAAAGCCCTAATAAACTGGCGGCGATAAGTTCATTCATTGTGAACTTATCGCCGCCATGAAAATAAAAATTTATTATAAAACAATTAATTTGCTGTGCCGTAAAACAAAAGCAATATCATCAATAATAAAATAATTATTTTAATGCTGATAATGCGCTGTCATAGTCAGGTTCATTAGTGATTTCATCGACTAACTGACTATAAATAACTTGGTTATTTTCATTCAAAATAACAACGGCACGTGCGGTTAAACCACCCAATGGGCCTTCGGTTATTGCAACGCCGTAATCTTCCTGGAACTTTCCACCACGAAGTGTAGAAAGAGTAACAACGTTAGACAAACCTTCAGAACCACAGAAACGAGACTGAGCAAAAGGCAAATCTGCTGAAATGCACAATATAACAGTATTGTCCAACTCACTGGCAAGTTGATTGAATTTACGGACAGATGTGGCACAAACACCGGTATCGATGCTTGGGAAGATGTTAAGCACTTTACGTTTGCCTGCATATTGGCTCAATGCAACATCGGCAAGATCTTTAGCAACTAGAGTGAAGTCTTTCGCTGTCTGGCCTGCTTGTGGAAAATCTCCGTTAACGGTGATATCACTACCTTGGAACTTGACTGTTTGTGTCATGGTTTTCTCCCTCTATAAAATAAACTGCGCCGTCAGTGTAAAGGACCGCCAGTGTAAAGGAATAGTGCGATCTTGCCCACAAAAATAGACACAATATTCATGAAATCTTCAGGCTCCCGTTAATTAACAATGTCTTATAATATATTTTTAGGATAATTATTAGACTCATAAGGCAAAAGAATCATGCATCGTTTTTCGTTACTCTCCTCTGTATTACTGATGACCGGGCTTTCTTTTTCTGTTTCTGCCGCCCATGTTCCTGCCGGTACTCAACTTGATCCTCGTCAGGAATTGGTTCGTCAATTGAAAGATGAACCTGCATCGCTAGACCCGATAAAATCTTTCGGTTTAACTGAGGCACAAATATTGCGTGATCTGTTTGAAGGTCTGGTAAATCAAGATGCTCATGGTCAAACCATTCCGGGCGTTGCTACTGACTGGAAAACAACAGATAACAAAACATGGATATTTACACTTCGTCATGATGCCCGTTGGTCTAATAGTGACAGTGTCACAGCCTCTGATTTTGTTTATAGCTGGCAGAGATTGGTCAATCCTGCCAATGCTTCTTCTTTTTCCTGGTTTGCTGCCTTATCAGGTATTCAGAATGCACAAGAAATCATTGATGGAAAATTATCGCCGGAAAAATTGGGTGTAGAAGCCATCGACCCTTATACGTTAAAAGTGAGTCTGGATCGGCCTGTGCCTTATTTTCCCAGCATGACAACCAACTTTAGCCTCTATCCGGTCAATAAGCAGAGCGTCGAAAAATATGGCAATGATTGGACCCGGGTAGGGAACTTGGTTGGTAATGGTGCATTTATGTTAACGGGGCGGGTTGTGAATGAAAAAATTGTCCTGAAGCCAAACCCCTATTATTGGGATAACAAAAATACGGTACTGACAAAAGTTACCTTTATGCCCATCAATCAGGAATCTCATGCAACCAAACGTTATCTGGCGGGAGATCTGGATATTACGGAGTCTTTCCCTAAGAACATGTACCAGAAATTGTTGCGGGAACTTCCGGGGCAAGTTTTCACGCCGGATCAGTTGGGAACATACTACTATGCTTTTAACACAAAACGGGCACCAACAAATGATGTTCGGGTGAGACAAGCACTTTCCATGGCAATAGACAGGAACTTAATTGCGAAAAAAGTAGTGGGTACGGGAGAAAAACCGGCATGGCGTTTTACCCCTGATGTGACGGCAGGCTTCCGGCCAGAGAAAAGCAGGCAGGAAACATTCACTCAACAGGAACTCGATAATCAGGCGAAGGCATTGTTGAAAGCTGCCGGATATGGCCCTGAAAATCCATTAAAAATATCATTACTTTATAACAATCTGGAAAACAACCAGCGGATAGCGATCGCCATTAGCTCAGAATGGAAGAAAAAATTGGGCGTGGAGGTGAAATTAGTTAACCAGGAGTGGAAAACCTACGTTGATAACCGTAACACGGGTAATTTCGATGTGGTCAGGGCGTCCTGGACCGGGGATTATAACGAACAATCAAGTTTCCTGTCTCTTTTGACATCCGCTCACAGTGGCAATATCGCGAAATTCCACAATGCTGATTATGATGCGTTGCTTAAAGCCGCAAGTTATGAAACTGACGATGCAATCAGGAACCGCGATTACAATCAGGCAGAAAAAATGATCGCAGAACAAGCGCCCATTGTTCCGATTTATCAATATACCAATGGTCGGTTGATCAAAACGTGGTTAAAAGGATACCCGATCACCAATCCTGAAGATGTGGCCTATAGTCATAACATGTATATCATCAAGCACTAAACTAAGTACCAAAAGATCAGTACGAACAAGGAGCAGATGTGGAAACGATCTATGGCTCAGTATTCAAAGGCTCAAATGCCATTTATTCCTGCCAGTTGAATGGCAAAGGGGGGATGGTGACATTTGGGGAAAATTCACTCGCCACCACAGAACAGCCATTTTGGCAACATCTTGACTATAAAAATCAGGAGAGCCAACAATGGCTGACGAATACCACGTTGTTAACCCTTCCTGTCAAGGAAGGATTAATGAATGAAAGTATTCGGCCGAAGGTGCTGCGCACGGGTGAAGGCACTTTGATTACGTTGAGATCAGTGAACCGCAATGATAATGCGCGGCCTGATCATTTAGTTTCGTTCCGCATCTATGTTAATGACAGAATTATTATCTCCAGTCGTCATCGGAAAATTCATTCCATTGATCAAGTTTTGGATGATTTACACAATGGCGTTGGTGCAAAAAGTACAGGGCACTGGTTGGTTGAAATCGCCGGAGCAATGACTGATGAAGTGAATGATTTTATCGAAGAGCTGCATGATAACCTGATTGAACTTGAGGATAATATTTTAGAGCAAAAAGTGCCTGGTCGTGGGGAGTTGGTATTGCTGCGCAAACAATTAATCGTCCTGCGCCGGTATATGGCACCTCAACGTGATGTTTTCATTCGTTTAGCCAGTGAGCGGTTACCGTGGATGAGTGACGAAGAACGTCGCTTAATGCAGGAAATTGCCGATCGCTTGGGGCGAGGCTTGGATGATCTTGATAGTTGTATCGCCCGGACTGCGGTTCTTGCTGATGAAATAGCATCTATGATGGCAGATGCCATGAATCGTCGCTCTTACATAATGTCTCTGTTGGCAATGATATTCTTGCCAACAACTTTTTTGACAGGGTTATTTGGTGTCAATCTGGGTGGGATACCCGGCAATACCTATCAGTTTGGGTTCGGCTTATTCAGCCTTTTCTTATCTGTATTGATAGTCATTTTCGCTTGGTGGTTAAGGCGCAGTAAGTGGTTATAGGAAATGTGGTTATAGATAATGCAGTTATATGGCGGTAGGAAAAAATAGTGGCATCAACTTTGAGATATATCAATAACCTCATCCCACAAGCAGGGCATTATGACTCTCGCAGGTGAATGCAACGTTGAGCGATAAACGTTGTGCTCCATAATTGTAGTTTTTCTCATACTGAGCTTTATACAGAATAATTGACCATTATTATGCCGATGTTAGTGTTAGCATCGGCTATTTTTTCTGTCCTCAGCCCATACCCTTAACTGACCAAATCCTGTAGCGTTTGCCAGAACGGGCTTTGTCGCGCGAGCTGTCGCTGTTCTTCAAGCATATCTTCAAGTATTTCCGGGGTCGTCAATGGATTTGCCAGTACAACACGCAAAACTGTTGTTGGTTGTCGATTCCATTGCACTGGGTTGATAGAGGTACGGGAGACAAAGGATTTTCCCGCAGTCCACTGCATAGCCTGAATATTTTGGTTAAGTGCATTAAGTACGTCATGCAGTTTTTGCTTCACCGATTCCGGGCCTTCGCGTAATGTTTGTAACGCCATTGGTGGCACGTATCGGTAGGTCAAAAGACAAAGTTGGGGTTCACTGATTAACTCGAAGTCTTCCTGCTGGCGGATGAGATCTGCAAATTGCCGTGCTTTCTCGATGCTTGCATCTATCAGGTGAGCTAATCCCTGTCTGCCGAGCAGATGGAAGTTACTGTGCAGCATAAGCGACATCGCGCTGCGTGAGCCTTCTAAAGTATGGCGTCCGAGGTCTTTCGAGCCTTTACGGACAATGTAATTGGCATGCTGGGCAATGGCATCGGTCAGGGTAGGCTGACGGAACAGCACCATACCGGCTCCCATCGGCACATACATTTGTTTATGCGCATCAATTGTCACAGTATCGGCACGTGCGATACCGTCGAATAAATGTCGATAGCGTTCTGACAACAAACTCGCTCCACCCCAAGCGGCATCAACATGGAAATGACACTGTTCCTGTTCAGCAATGTCCGCCAGAATATTCAGCGGATCGATAGAACCCGTTTCTGTGGAGCCGGCTATCCCGACAATAGCCATGGGCTTGATATTGCGTTGATGCAAATTCTGCAATTGTGTGAGCAGGGCATCAATGCAGATCCGGCCATTTCTGTCGGTAGCGACTTTTACCAGCGCATCTTGTCCCAAACCGAGCACATCCACGGTTTTTTTCAGTGAATAGTGTCCCAATTCCGAGACCAGAATCGCGAGCCTATTATAACCATAATGAATGAGTCCTCTGGCTAAGCCTTCACGGGCAAGGCCGGCAAAATCTCCATCGGCTGGCATAAGCTGATTCCGGCATGCCCACATGGCAGTCAAATTAGCCAGCGTTCCCCCAGAACAAAAAGTTGCCAGCGCATGACTGCCGTTATGGAGCCACTGCTGATAGAAATCGTCGTCGCGGTTGTATACCACTTTGTGCATCATACCCAGCACTTGACGCTCCAGTGCGGTTAAAACATGTGATGTTTCCAGTTTGACCAGATTCTGGTTGAGCGCTGTCAATATTTTGCCAAGTGCAGGTAAATGCTTAGGCAGAGCCGATGTCATGTGACCAACAAATGTTGGTGATGATACGGGGACGACATGGTTAAAAATGTCTTCGCTTAAATGCCGGGCGTATGTCCCGGTATCAACCGGAAGTTCAGGAATAATCACCGAAGTAAACTGTTTTTCAAGCTCCGTCAATTCTTGTATCGGCTTGTTTAACTCGCGCTGACAATAAGTGACAGGGTCACCAGCAATATTTGTTTCCAGTTCGAGCAGTCCTTCCTCACCAGCATGGGGGATAAACTGGTCGAGCAGCGCTTGCCATTCTTGCCCATCCGGACAGGAAGTGTGAGGAGCACGCTTATCCGCCTCATCGTGATTCAGGCTGTCAAGAAGATACAGCATAGTTTGCCTCTTTAGCGTCACGAATAATATCGTTCATGTTTTGCTCATACATACGATTTTGCAACTTTACAGTGATTAATGAATAAATGCCAAACCTGAATAAACCGTCATTTAACCGCCCTGACTCAGGGCGGTTTGAATAAATCAGTAAGGTTTTCTCTTTCCGAACAAGAACGCAGAATTTGGGTTATTGGTGTAATCCAGTGTCTGCCATAGCTGAGTCAGCCAGTGTCCAACCTGTGGTGTGGACAACATGGTCATATGATTACCGGGAGCAAGCATCGTGTTCAGTTTAGCAACGTGAGTGCTCCACTGGGTTTCGCGGGTTTTCCTTTCATCAATATCCCCGTTCTCTGCACTGATCAGGTGAACAAGTCCCTCATAACGTGTACGGGGAATATAGCGGGTGTTCAGGTTGGCCTGCATAACGCGGATGACTCCCTGTAGCAGTGATATTGGCGTTTTGACCGGGAAGAGACCGGCTTTCACCAAGGCACTGTGTAGGAATTGGATCTGTTCATCCGGCTCCAGATGATCAAAATCTTGTCTGGTGAGCGGAAGGGGCTGGTTTAATATCATATCGTAGATATCAATCAACTCCATGATCGTTTCAATATAATTGGTTGACTTGCGGGCGCTGCCTTGCTGGTCAGGTTCATCAGTATCGATAAGAATGAGGTCGGAGACTTGTTCCCCCTCAGCCTGTAATTGTAAAGCCATCTCAAAAGCAATCCAGCCACCAAAAGAATGCCCTAGCAGGTGATAAGGGCCATGAGGCTGGGTTTCACGGATAACCTGAATATAGGCACGGGCAGCGCCTTCAACGCTGGTATAAGGATAATTATGCTCGACGGTAAAGCCACGTGCCTGTAAAGCGTATATCGGGAGTGGCTGTGGGAATGACAGTGCCAGTTCGAGCAAACTGGAAGGACTGGCCCCCGCACCGGGCATGCAGAATAGCGGCGATACCGATTTAGATCCCAGTTGAATGATAACGCGTGGATCAAAAACAGGAACGGCCCGCACGTGTTCGGTGATTGAATCCGCTATCTGATTCAGTAAAGGAGGGTGCATCATGGAAAAATGCGTCCCGCCGATCGTGTGGAGTTCTGAATTTTGGCCGGCAATATCATGCCAACCCCGCCAAATATCCCCGTTGTTTAACTCATCTGCTGTATAAAGATGGATAGGTAAGGATGATTTCGGCGCGTTATAGTCCTGACCAAGCTGCGTAATCAGCTCAGCAGTATATAAACGAATGAGGACATCTTCTCGTGTGATATTAGCCGGCAACCATTGGTGTGCTATGCAGTGATCAATCACCTGCTCCAATGTGCTGAGTTTGTACAGCTCTGCCAATACCTGTTCGTCTTTAACACGTTCGTGAGTACGCAGTGAGTCAATGATGAACTCAATTTGTCCTGCTTCCTTATCTACAGGCTGGTCAGTAATCATTGACAGTTCATCTCTCTCTTCAGAAAAACTGTTATTGGCATGATGATAAGAATCAATCAGCCCGAGAAACTCTACCGTCTCTCCGTCACTCGTAAGTTGCTGAGCTATTTCATAGGCAATCAAGCCACCAATTGACCATCCGGCCAGACGATACGGACCTTGTGGCTGGAGACGACGGATTGCCTGAATGTGACTGGCCGCAAGCTCCTCAATTGACACCGGTGGATGCTCAAGTGTGTGAATGCCAAGCGCCTGCAACGCATAAACGGGGAGTTCTGGTGGCAGTAAGGCCGCCAGTGGTGAATAAACCAAAGGATCACCGGAAGTTTCATGCACCAGAAATAGGGGTGGCAAAGAACCAGCCGGGCTTAATGGTACGGGGTTCGCATCAAAAGGCGATACAGGTAGAGCAGCAAGGTGCTCACTGGCAGCCAGAGCCAGTGAGCACAACGTCGGGTGTGCGAACAAAGCGGTCAGCGGAACTTCCATGTCTTGTTCACGCATACGATTCAATAGTTGTACCGCGAGCAATGAGTGACCGCCAAGCTCAAAGAAATGATCATAGCGGCCGATTCGTTCCAGTCCCAATAAATCTTGCCAAATCTGAGCCAGAGTTGTCTCAGTTTTCCCCATCGGGGCAGCATAACCACGTACTACAATAGCGGACGAATCAGGGGCAGGGAGCGCCTGACGATCAAGTTTACCGTTGGGTGTCAATGGGAAAGCCTCTAACGTTACAAAGGCGCTGGGTATCATGTACTCAGCGAGATGTTGGGTGAGTTGCTGGCGCAGTTCGGCCGGCACTAATTCAATACCTGTCTGAGGCAGCAAATAAGCGACCAGTCGTTTTTGCCCCCCTGTTTTTTCATAACCTGTTTTCTTATAAAAAGCATCTTCGCGGGCAATAACCACGGCTTCGCGCACACCGTAACACTGTGCAAGCCGGGTTTCTATTTCACCGAGTTCAATTCGGAAGCCACGCAATTTGACCTGAAAATCATTGCGGCCGAGGTATTCGATATTACCATTGGGTAGCCAACGGCCGAGATCGCCGGTCTTATACATGCGGGCATCCGAATCTGAGGAAAACGGGTCGGCCAGAAAACGTTCAGCGGTAAGCTCAGGGGAGTTCAGGTAGCCACGGGCAACCCCTGCACCAGCGATATGGATTTCACCTGTGACACCAAGGGGAACCGGTTGACCATACGGATCAAGGATATAAATCTGAGTATTGGCAATTGGACGCCCGATCGGAATAGAGCGGGTAACATTAACGGGTGATGCAATAGTATAAGTTGCAGCAAACGTTGTAGTTTCTGTTGGGCCGTATCCGTTAATGAGATGTGCGGGTTGTGACTCAGCTAACTGCACACGTTGGATTTTCTTCGGATCGAGAACATCGCCACCGACAAGCAGATAGCGTAACTGTCCAAATAAAGGGGTGAGCATATCGAGATACTCGTTGAATAAGCCTGCGGTTAACCATAGGGCGGTCACTTGCCCCTTGATGAGTGAATCACAAAAACGCACCGGATCAAGCAGTACGGATTGTGAAACCACATGCAAACGCCCACCGTTTAACAGGGCTGACCAAATTTCCCAGGTCGATGCGTCAAAAGCAATATTGGCACAATGGGCTACGCAGTCATTCACACCGATATCCGCATAAGCGTTATTGATAACCAACCGGTTAACACTGCGGTGCTCAACCATTACCCCTTTGGGTTGCCCTGTCGAGCCGGACGTGTAGATCACATATGCCAGATGGCGTGAAGTCAGCCCCAACATTCGGGCTTCCGGATTGTGCTCCGGTTGTCCCTCCAGAGAAATATCTTGTATATCAAGTAATAACATAGACACAGTGTCATGCAGTCTGTCGCTCTGTGCTGCCTGAGTCAGTAATACTACGGGGACGGCATCTTCGAGCATATATACCAGCCGTTCAGTGGGATAGGCCGGATCAAGCGGAACATAGGCACCACCCGCTTTAAGGATGCCGAGTAAACCCACAATCATTTCGGGGCTGCGTTCGAGACAAATGGCGACCCGATCATCAGGACGCACACCCAATGCAATCAGATGATGAGCCAGACGATTGGCGCGACGGTTGAGTTCGCCATAGCTAATGATTTGATCGCCAAACATCACCGCAATAGCGTCAGGGCGTTGTGCCGCCTGAGCCTCAAATAGCTGGTGGATTAAGGCATCCTGCGGAAAATGCGTCTGAGTGGCGTTGAAGTTCACCAACAATTGTTGGTGTTCTGATTTCGGTAGCATTGGCAGAGTGGCAATGGCTTGCGTTTCATCAGCCGCCATCGCTGCCAGTATATTTGTCAGATAACCAACCATACGCTCAACGGTAGTAGAGTCGAACAAATCAGCCGCATAGGCCAGAGCACCAGCCAAACCAGCTTCAGTTTCGGCTAATGATAATGTCAAATCAAAGTGAGTGCTATGGTGCATTTGTTCAAATGGTGTGAACTGTAGTTCAGGTAAAGCCAGTTCTTGAGCCGGCGTGTTATTTAAGGCCAGCATCACCTGAAAGATTGGGCTGTAACTGAGGCTGCGCTCAGGCTGTAGTGCTTCCACCACCTGTTCGAAAGGCAAATCCTGATGGGCATAGGCCGCGAGCGCCTGCTCCCGGACCTGTGCAAGCATATCAGCCACACTGAGTCCATCATAGAATTTGATGCGCAGGGCCAGCGTGTTGACAAAGAAACCCATTATTCCTTCAAGTGCATGATGTGGGCGATTGGCCACCGGCGTACCAATCACAATATCATCCTGACCACTGAGTCGGGCAAGCACGATACTCCATGCACTCAGCACAGTCATAAACAAGGTGGCGTTATGGCGTTGTCCCAGTCCTTTAAGTGATGCCAGTAATGTAGCATCAAGATGGAAGGGAACCTGATCGCCAACATAAGTTTGTACCGATGGACGTGGGCGATCAGCAGGCAGTGTCAGTAACGCTGGTGCGCCCTCAAGTTGGGTACACCAGAAATCACGTTGTTCAGCGAGGGCAGCCCCTTGCAATTGTTCATGTTGCCAGACGGCATAATCAGCATACTGAACGGACAATGGCGGTAAAGGATCATCGTGGTTATACAGGGCAGCACGGTAGAAGATACCCAGTTCGCGTACTAATACACCAATAGACCAGCCATCAGTGATAATGTGATGCAGGGTGAGCAGTAACACATGCTCCTCATCGGTCAGTTGCAGCAGTTGACCGCGAATAAGTGGCCCCTGAGCAAAATCAAAGGGCGTTTTCGCCTCAAGATCAGCAAGTTCAGTCACATGGCGGGTATGAAGAGCCGGATCAAGCTGACGCAGGTCATGGCAGGACAGGGCGAAGCCGATATCAGCAGGATCGATATGTTGGCAGGGTTGGCCTTCCACCAGAACAAAACGGGTACGCAAACTCTCATGGCGGGCAACCAGACGATCAAATGCCATGGTCAAAGCCTGACGATTGAGCGAACCGGTCAGGCGCAGTGCGGAAGGAAGATGGTAAGCCAGACTCGCCGCAGGATCGAGTTGTCCCAGAAACCACAAACTCTGTTGGGCAAAAGACAAAGGTAATGGCTGGCTCCGGTCAGCAACAGGGATAAGGGCCTGAGTCGTTGCAGCCGCGTCAGTAATGGTATGGGCCAAATCCATCAGGATAGGTTGGGCAAAGAGTTGTTGTAACGGCAACTCCCGGGCCAGCGCCTGACGTATACGTGCAACGAGCTGAACGGCCAGCAGGGAATGACCACCGAGTTCAAAGAAGTGGTCATGGCGTCCAACCCGTTCCAGTCCCAGCAACGCTTGCCAGATCTGCGCCAGAACGGTTTCGGTTTCACCGACAGGTGCTGCATAACCACGCGTCACTACGGCAGATGAATCCGGGGCAGGAAGCGCTTTACGGTCAAGTTTCCCGTTAGGTGTTAACGGGAAAGCCGCTAACATGACAAAAGCACTGGGCAGCATATACTCGGCAAGATGTTGGGTGAGTTGCTGACGCAGTTCAGCGGGAACCAGCTCAACCCCCTCCTGTGGACGCAGATAAGCGACCAGACGTTTCTGATCCGGCTCATCTTCGCGGGCAAGAACAACCGCATCACGCACCCCGTGACACCGCATCAGTTGGGCCTCGATTTCACCCAACTCAATACGGAAACCGCGTATTTTGATCTGAAAGTCATTGCGGCCGAGGTATTCAAGATTGCCATCAGGCAGCCAGCGTCCGAGGTCGCCGGTTTTGTACATACGGGCATCGGGGATCGCGGAGAACGGATCGGAAAGAAAACGGCTGGCAGTGAGTTCAGGACGGTTCAGATAACCACGGGCAACCCCCGCGCCAGCGATATGGATTTCCCCTGTTACGCCAAGGGGAACAGGCTGACCATATTGGTCAAGAATATAGATTTGTGTGTTGGCTATCGGGCGACCGATGGGGGGCAACGTTGGCCAGTGGTCACTCTCCCTGTCCAATATATAGGAGGTCGCAACATGGCTTTCCGTCGGGCCATAGTGATTGTGTAACTGGCAGTTGCCAGCCCGTTGCAGGAAACGCTGAATGGCGGGTGTAATGCGCAATTGCTCACCGGCAGTAATAATATGGGCCAGACAGGAAAAGTCGTCATCACTGTTGCTGGCGGCTTCTGCAAGATGCTGGAGGGCGATGTAGGGCAGGAAAATACGATCTATTCGTTTTTGCTGAATTAACCGGAAGAGCTGCTGAGGCTCCCGACGCATGGTTTCATTAATCAGAACCAGACCGCCGCCTTCACACAGGGTGGTAAATATTTCCTGAAAGGCGACATCAAATCCCAGCGCGGCAAATTGCAGGGTCTTACCGGTTCCAGCGGGATGTGAAGGCGCCTGACGGTGCCATTGCAGCAGGTTTGACAAGGCCGCCAGCGGCATTTCTACCCCTTTGGGTAATCCGGTCGAGCCTGATGTGTAGATCACATAGGCCAGGTGATGTGATGCCAGCCCCAATGCCTGTGTGTCCGGGTTATGGATTGGCTGTTCAGACAGATAGATTTGGGGGGCATCGAGTAACACGGTAGTGTATCCGGCGGCAGGCACGGCATGGTTCAATGTATCAGCAAGCGTTGTCTGGGTAAGTAAAGCTACCGGTGCTGAATCCCTGAGCATATACGCCAGTCGTTCGGTCGGGTAGGCGGGATCGAGCGGGACATAAGCACCACCGGCCTTGAGAATGGCGAGTAACCCCACTACCATCTCCGGACTGCGTTCAACACAAATCGCCACCCTTTCATCCGGCCTTACACCCAGCGCAATCAGATGATGCGCCAAACGGTTAGCGCGGCGGTTGAGTTCGCCATAGCTCATAGTTTGATCACCAAACATCACGGCTGTCGCATCAGGCTGCCGGGCGGCCTGAGTTTCAAACAGTGAGTGAACTAAGGTGTTTTGTGGTCTGTCGGTCTGAGTGGCATTGAAATTCACCAACAATTGTTGTTTTTCCGATTCCGGCAGCATCGGCAGAGCAGCAATCGCCTTCGTCTCATCAGAAGCCATCTCAGCCAGTATATTTGCCAGATAGCCAGTCATACGTTCGGCTGTTGTGAAATCAAACAGGTCAGCGGCATAAGCCAGAACGCCAACCAAACCAGACTCAGTTTCGGTGAGTGATAACGTTAAATCAAAATAGGCGCCATGATGTGCCTGCCCAATTGATGCGAGCTGTAAACCGGGTAATACTAGCTTCTGGGCTGGTGTGTTATTTAACGTCAGCATCACCTGAAAGATTGGGCTGTAACTGAGGCTGCGCTCAGGTTGTAATGCTTCCACTATTTGCTCAAAAGGCAGATCCTGATGGGCATAGGCCGCGAGTGCCTGCTCCCGAACCAGTGCGAGCAAGTCAGCAACGCTGAGCTTATTATTGAGCCTGACACGCAAAGCCAGCGTATTGACAAAGAAACCAATCAATCCTTCAAGTTCATTATGTGGGCGGTTGGCAACGGGGGTGCCAATCACAATATCATCCTGACCACTGAGTCGGGCAAGCACGATGCTCCATGCGCTCAGCACAGTCATAAACAAAGTGGCGTTATGGCGCTGTCCCAGCCCCTTAAGTGATGCCAGTAATGTGGCATCAAGATGGAAGGAAACCTGGCTGCCAACATAAGTTTGTACCGATGGACGCGGGCGATCAGTCGGCAGTGCCAGTAAAGCCGGAGCACCCTCAAGCTGGGTACACCAGAAATTACGCTGTGCAGTCAGTGTCGCCTCTTGCCGCCAGCCACGTTGCCAGACGGCATAATCGGCGTATTGAATGGGCAGCGGAGGTAAGGGATCATCATGGCCGTCAAGGGCCGAACGGTAGAAAACCCCCAGCTCGCGCACCAGCACACCAATAGACCAGCCGTCAGTGATAATGTGATGCAGGGTAAGCAGTAACACATGCTCCTCATCGGTCAGTTGCAGCAGTTGACCGCGAATAAGCGGACCCTGAGCAAAATCGAAGGGGGTTCGGGCTTCGGTATCAACAAGTTCAGCGACACGGCTGGCGTGCAAATCGGGATCAATCTGGCGCAGGTCATGGCAGGACAGAGAAAAACCGATATCGGCAGGGTCGATGTGTTGGCAGGGTTGCCCTTCAACCGACACAAAGCGGGTACGCAAGCCTTCATGACGGGCAATCAGACGATCAAGGGCAGTAATCAAAGCCTGACGATTAAGCGAACCGGTCAGGCGCAGTGCCGCAGGGATGTGATAGGCCAGACTGGCGGCCGGATCGAGTTGTCCCAGAAACCACAGACGCTGTTGGGCAAATGACAGAGGCAGCGGCTGGCTGCGATCAGCGACGGGGATAATGGCTTGCGTCGTTGTGGCAGCCTCAGTAATTGTGTGAGCCAGCGCCATCAGGATCGGTCGGTCGAAGATCTTCTGTAATGGCAACTCTCGCGCCAACACTTGACGAATGCGTGCTACAAGCTGGACGGCCAGCAGGGAATGACCTCCGAGTTCGAAGAAATGGTCATTACGGCCAATTTGCTCCAGTCCCAATAAGTCTTGCCAGATTTGTGCCAAAGAGGTTTCTGTTTCACCGACTGGCGCTGCATAGCTGCGTGTTACCACCGCAGATGAATCCGGGGCAGGGAGTGCCTTACGATCAAGTTTACCATTGGGCGTTAATGGGAAAGCTTCAAGCATCATAAAAGCACTGGGCAACATATATTCAGCGAGGTGCAGGGCGAGTTGCTGACGCAGTTCAGCGGGAATCAGTTCAACACCATCCTGTGGCCGCAGATAGGCAACCAGCCGCTGCTGATTCGGTTCATCTTCGCGGACAATTATTTCTTCTCGGACAACAACGACGGCTTCACGTACTCCGTGACACCGCATCAGTTGGGCCTCGATTTCACCCAGTTCAATCCGGAAGCCGCGCAGTTTGACCTGAAAATCATTGCGACCGAGATACTCGATATTGCCATCAGGCAGCCAACGGCCGAGATCGCCGGTTTTGTACATACGGGCGTCTGGATTTGCAGAGAAAGGATCGTTAAAGAAACGTTCAGCGGTCAGCTCAGGACGATTCAAATAGCCACGGGCAACCCCTGCACCAGCAATATAGATTTCACCTGTTACGCCAAAAGGAACAAGCTGACCGTGAGTATCGAGAATATAGCTTTGGGTATTGGCGATGGGGCGGCCAATCACCGAAGCCTCGGGTATGCCGGGCGTCGCGCTGTATTCATACCACGTAGCATCACCATTAATTTCAGACGAGCCATAAAAATTCAGTAGCCGAATCCAGGGGTATTCTGCCACCACCTGCCGTGCCAGTTCAGGGGCAAGCCGTTCTCCGCTGCAAATCAATGTCCTGATTGATTTCAGGTAATGACCATTATCATTACGATCCCGTATCAGGAGCTTCAATAGTGAAGGTACGACCACCAAAAGGTTAACATCAAAGTGCTGCAAGCCTTCACAGAAACGAACAGGATCTTTCACTTCATGGTTGTTGAAAACCACCAGCTTACCGCCAGCCAGCAACGTGCCCAGTGTTTCCGTGATCGAATCGACAAAGCTGATGCTGGTTTTCAGCGCTGTGGTCAATGAGGATGTTGCGATATCACGCACGAACCACAACAACCGGTTGCACAAAGCCCGGTGGCTACTCATTACGCCTTTGGGGATACCTGTTGAACCGGACGTATAAACAACATAGGCCAGATGGTGAGCAGCCAGATCCGGCACTTCCGGGTTATGTTCCGGCTGTGTTTCCATAAACGGTTCTTGGGTGTCGAGCATGACGATGGGTATAGAATCTGTAGACTCAGGGCCGATACATGTATTCAGATCGATAAATGTAGTATTCAGGCCCCCCGTTTGCTGAATTGCTTGTTGGGTCAGCAGCACTACGGGGGCGGAATCCTCAAGCATATAAACCAGCCGTTCAGTGGGATAAGCCGGATCAAGCGACACATAAGCACCGCCGGCCTTGAGAATACCAAGCAGCCCCACCACCATCTCCAGACTGCGTTCGACAAATATCGCTACCCGATCGTCCGGCCTTACACCCAGCGCAATTAAATGATGTGCTAAACGGTTGGCACGGCGATTCAGCGCTTCATAGCTGAGTAATTGTTCTCCACATACCATTGCAATATCAGTGGGATGACGTGCGGCTTCAATTTCAAATAATTGATGGATCAAAACATCTTGTGGGAAGTCTGTCTGGGTAGCGTTGAAATCCACCAACAGTTGTTGTTGCTCCGCAGCCGGCAAAATCGGCACTTGCAGAATGGGTTGTTGCGGATCATGGGCTAAGGCATCAATCAGCCCACTGATAGCAGTGATTAGATATTGAGTCACGCGGGCAGGGTCGATCCCGGGTACAGTTTGAGCCATCAGATGGAAACCCAATCCCAGATCATCCACTGACAGGGTGATGGGATAGTTGGTTCGTTCCTCAGCAGCCAGAATACGCATCCCTGTCCACGCCGTGTCAGCGGCTTCGGTTTCACTGGCCTGACTGTGGCGATAATTCAGCAAAGCACTGAACAGCGGCATGGGTTGTGCCACACCACTGCATCGTTGTGCCAGCGCCAACGGTGCCTGTTCATGTTCCAGCAATGTTGTCAGATTGCGATAGGTGGCCTGTATGACTTCCCGCACACTGCGTCCTGTCAGGGAAATCCGCATCGGCAGGGTATTGATGAACATACCCAGTGTTCGTTTAACCCCTGAAATTCCCTGTAGGCGGCCCAATAATACCGAACCAAAGACCACATCGTCGTGACCGCTGGTATGTGCCAACACCTGTGCCCAGGCGACATGGAACAGTACGCTGGGGCTGACACCCAGACGACGGGCCTGCGCGCGAATATTCTTCGCCAAAGCGGGATCGAGCGGGAGACGGGATTCGTTGATGGCGCTGCTATCGCTGTGTACTTTGAGTATCCCGAATGGTGCTGTTGGCTCAACAACATCGGCAAGTTGGGTGCGGAAATAGTCTTCATGCACTGTGCCCGGCACACTTAAAGTCTGGGCGATAAAGTTGCGATAAGGCAGAGCAGCGGGCAGCATTGCGGTATTTCCCTGCAACACCTGAGCAATTTCAGCGAAGATCAACTCTAATGTCACATGGTCGCTGACCAGATGGTGAAAACGTAAGGACAACAACCATTCACTTTGTACCGGATCGTGGGCTATATCCACAGCAAACAGTGGGGCGCGGCTCAGGTCAAGACGATTCCTGCGGGGATCGGTGTGAGCACATAATTGCGATGGAACGTCGTCCACTGTAATCGGAGTAAAGACGTTGATACACAATGGCGCATGACGCCAGACCACCTGAACAGGTTGGGCCAGCGCTTGCCAATAAGCAGAAGTACGCAGAATATCATGGCGGTCGATGATTTGTTGCAACGCGCCTGAAAAGGCATCGAGACGCTCACGGGTATCAAAGGCCAGCAAACTTTGCAGCAGATAATCATCACCTTGTGTCTGCAATAAGTGATGGAATAGAATTCCTTCCTGCAATGGTGCCAGCGGATAAATGTCCTGTATATTACTTACCCCGCCGGGGATAGTTTCAATAATGGCATTGATTTCCGCCTGAGACAGTGAAACCAGTGGCAACATATCAGGTGTGATGGTGATGCTGTCTTCGCGGATAAGATTGGCTGGCACCACGAAAGCAGAAGTATTGTTCTGGTATGTCAGAATAGCTTGCGCCAGTTCACTCAGGACAGGTGTGGCGAATACACTGCGCACATCAAGCCGCCAGCCGAGGTTGTGCAGTTGTTCAATCAGGCTGACAATCATCAGTGAATGACCACCGAGTTCGAAGAAATGGTCATGACGACCGACTTGCTCCAATCCCAGCAAATCCTGCCAGATCCGGGCCAACGCGATTTCTAACTCGCTGGTCGGCGCTTCATAGCCACGTGCCACCATGGCAGATGAATCAGGTGCAGGAAGTGCCTGACGGTCGAGTTTGCCGTTGGGGGTCAATGGGAAAGCGTCGAGAACCATAAAGGCACTGGGCAGCATATACTCGGCAAGGTGCGAAGAGAGTTGCCGGCGTAATTCCGCAGGAACCAATTCAACACCATCCTGAGCCAGCAGGTAAGCAACCAATCGCTTCTGGCCGACGGTTTTTTCAGCAGATATATCTTCGCGGGCCACAACGACAGCTTCGCGCACACCATGACACTGCATTAACTGCGCTTCGATTTCACCTAATTCAATCCGGAAACCACGCAATTTAACCTGAAAATCATTACGACCCAGATATTCGATATTGCCGCTGGGCAGCCAGCGTCCGAGGTCACCGGTTTTGTACATGCGTGCGTTCGGGTCAGAGGAGAACGGATCAATGAGGAAGCGTTCAGCGGTAAGTTCAGGACGATTTAAGTAACCCCGGGCGACACCTGCACCCGCGATATGAATTTCACCGGTAACACCAAGAGGAACGGGCTGACCGTAAGTGTCGAGGATATAGATTCGGGTATTAGCGATCGGGCGCCCGATATGAGTGCCAAAACCGGTTGCCCGATTCATGCGTGTCCATGTTGAATAGGTTGTTGTCTCTGAGGGACCATACAGATTGCACACGTTCTGTACGGAAGAACGGGCAAACAACTGCTCAACAATATGCGGTTTCAGGGCTTCACCCGCTAAATTGATGGTTTTGGTTACAGCAGGAATCGCATTGGCATCGATCAAATGTGCAATGGCTGACGGCACGGTATTGATTAGGCTGATCGACGGCTTTGTCGCCGTCAGCCCTGTGGTGATTAATGACAGGGCATCGGAAACAATATGAACCGTGCCGCCAGAAATGAGGGGCGCAAGGCATTCATAAACCGCCAGATCAAAATTAAGTGACGTAGCAAAAAGGGTATTAGCCAGCTCCTCAGGGCTGAACGTCCGTTGTGCCCAGATCAGGAAATTCACCGTATTACGGTGGGCAATGGCGACCCCTTTTGGTCGTCCGGTGGAGCCAGAGGTGTAGATCACATAGGCCAAGTGGTGCGATGTCAGGCCCAATGATCGGGCATCCGGATTGTCTGTCGATGATTCCTGAATAAACGGTTCTTGGTTATCAATGAATACCGTGGGGACGGTACTGATCAGTTTGTCTGAGAGTGTTGTCTGCGTCAGTATCACTATCGGAGCCGCGTCTTCAAGTATATACGCCAGTCGCTCAGCCGGATAAGCGGGATCGAGGGGGACATAAGCACCACCAGACTTAAGAATAGCCAGCAAGCCTGTCACCATGTCCAGATTACGTTCGGTACAAATCGCTACCCGATCATCCGGACGTACACCTTGTGCAATCAAATGATAAGCCAGAAGATTGGCACGGTGATTCAGTTCGGTATAACTGAGTGACTGCTCTCCGCATACTATGGCGGTGGCATTAGGCGTAAGCGTAGCTTGTGCCTCGAAGAGTTGATGAATAAGGGCATCCTGTGGGAAATCTGCCTGAGTGTTGTTGAACTCTGTCAGCAGTTGTTGTCGTTCCGAAGCCGGCAGTATCGGCAGGGTGGCAATGGTTTGTGTTGCATCCGTCGTCATCGCGATCAGCACTTGTTTCAAATAGCCGACCATGCGTTCAACAGTGGCAGAATCGAATAAATCAACGGCGTATTCCAGTTCACCGAGCAGGCCAACCTCAGTTTCGGTCAGCGATAGCGTCAAATCAAAGTGGGTACTGTAGCGTATCTGTTCTGCGGGCGCGAGTTGCAGGCCGGGTAACGTTAGCGTTTTGGCGGGCGTGTTGTTTAAGGCCAGCATCACCTGAAAAACCGGGCTGTAGCTGAGGCTGCGTTCGGGTTGCAATGCTTCCACCACTTGCTCGAAGGGCAAATCCTGATGAGCATAAGCGGCAAGTGCCCGCTCACGGACGTGCGTAAGCAAGTCGGTAACACTGGCGGTATCATTCAATGTGACACGCAGGGCCAGCGTATTGACAAAGAACCCAATCAACCCTTCAAGTTCGTGATCCGGGCGGTTAGCGACCGGTGTACCGATCACAATATCATCCTGACCACTGAGCCGGGCAAGTACGATGCTCCAGGCCGCCAGTATGGTCATAAATAAGGTCGTCTGATGGCGCTGCCCGAATAATTTAAGTGATTCCAGCAAGGCGGCATCGAACTGAACGGGGACTTGGCCCGCAATATAAGTCTGTATGGTCGGGCGTGGCCGGTCAGCGGGCAGATCCAACAAAGCGGGTGCACCTTTGAGTTGCGCACACCAGAAATCACGTTGTTTAGTAAGGACATCACCTTGTAGCCAGTCACGCTGCCAGACAGCATAGTCAGCATACTGAATGGGCAGAGAGGGAAACGGATCACCCTGATTGTCGAGAGCAGCACGATAGAGGCTACCCAGTTCGTGCACCAGCACACCAATAGACCAGCCATCAGAAATAATATGATGCTGCGTGATCAGTAATACATGTTCTTCATCCGCCATTTGCAGCAAATGACCGCGGATCAGCGGACCCTGAGTCAGGTCGAAAGGTTTCTGCGCCTCAAGGGAAGTCAGTTCGGCAAGGCGATGAGCCTGTGTTTCTGAATCCAATGAGCGCAGGTCTTGACAGGATAACGCAAAGCCGACATCGGCAGGATCAATATGCTGGCAGGGCTGTCCCCCGATAACCATAAAGCGGGTGCGAAGAATTTCGTGGCGGGCAATCAGGCAGTTGAGTGCGCCAGTCAGGGCATAATGATGAAGCTGGCCCGTCAGACGCAACGCAACAGGGATATGATAGGCCAAACTGGCGGCCGGATCGAGTTGGTTAAGGAACCACAGACGTTGCTGGGCGAAGGACAATGGCAAAGGAAGATCACGGGCAACTTGCCTGATTGGTGGCCGTTTCTGATACGTTTGATTCTGATCCTTCTGCGTTTGTAGTTGTTCTTTAATTTTCTTTTTTAAAACGGCACGTTTCAGATTATCGAGATTCATGTTAGTCCTTATCATTTGTTACTGTCTCCACCTAACACCGCCATCAGTTCTTCTGCTGACATTAAATCCAGCGTGTTCTGGAGCGATTCAATATCGTTTTTCCCTATAGCATCCATTTGAGCTGTAAAAATAATTCCGGCCTGTTCTGCCAGTTTGGGGGAAAGGAATAACGAAGAAATGGGGATATCAACCAGAAATTCGTCTTGTATGCGTGTTGCCAGTTGCACGATCATCAGTGAGTGACCGCCGAGTTCAAAAAAGTTATCGTGGCGTCCCACGCGTTCCAATCCCAGCAGGTCTTGCCAAATCTGGGCCAGAATGATTTCTTCTTCCTCATTCGGCGCTTCATACTCGTGGGTGACGATGGCAGATAAATCAGGAAGGGGAAGCGCCTGACGGTCAAATTTGCCATTGGGCGTCAACGGAAAAGCGTCGAGCGTTACAAAAGCGCTGGGGAGCATATAGTCTGCAAGGTGCGAAGAGAGTTGCCGGCGCAGTTCAGCCGGAACCAGTTCAACGCCGGTCTGGGAACACAAATAAGCAACCAGCCGTTTTTGGTTCTGCTCATCTTCACGGATAAGGACAATAGCTTCCTGTACGCCGTGACATTGCCTCAACCCGGCTTCGATTTCCCCCAGTTCAATACGGAAACCACGCAGTTTGATCTGAAAATCATTGCGACCGAGATATTCGATATTGCCATCGGAACGCCAACAACCAAGATCACCCGTTTTGTACATGCGGGCATCAGGATCTGAGGAGAAAGGATCGGTAAGGAAGCGCTCAGCCGTCAGTTCAGGGCGGTTTAAATAACCCCGTGCAACGCCTGCACCGGCAATATAAATTTCACCGGCAACGCCGACAGGCACCGGCTGGCCTTGTTTGTCCAGAATATAGGTTTGGGTATTTGATATCGGGCGACCGATAGGGATTTTTCTTTCACCTTCACCGTATTGCTCTGCTATGAAAGGTATTTCATAAGCAGTGGCAAACGTGGTTGTCTCCGTTGGCCCGTATACATGCAGTAAATGTTGTGGCGGATGTTCAGCCCTGAGGCGGAGGGCGGCACGGGTATCCGTCTGTTCACCGCCGAAAAGTACATAACGCAAACCTGACAATGCAGGGGCAATTAAATTCGCATATTGGTTAAACAGTGCCGTGGTGAGGAACAACGCACTGACTCCTTCCGATGACAGGCACTGACCAAAATCGGCGGGCTGGAGTAATTTTTTTTCCGGGATCAACAGAATACGGGCACCGTGGACTAAACCCGACCAGATTTCCCACGTCGCTGCATCAAATGACACATTGGCGCAATGGGCAATGCAGTCATCCGGGCCGATATCGGCAAAGCCATTATTAATGATCAGGCGAAGGACATTGCGGTGCTCAACCATTACCCCTTTTGGTTGTCCGGTTGAACCCGACGTATAAATCACGTAGGCCAAATGGCGTGATGTCAGCCCGGTTGCCTGCACATCCGGATTATTGACCGGAAATGATGCCTGGCTGTTGAGTTCATCAAACAGGATTGTCGGCAACCTGCTGGCGAGCTTATCGCGCCACTGGGTTTGGGTCAGTAAAGCCACCGGTGTGGCATCCTCAAGCATATAGTCCAGTCGTTCAGCCGGATAGGTGGGATCGAGTGGCAAATAAGCCCCTCCCGCCTTAAGAATAGCCAGCAAACCCACCACCATTTCCAGACTGCGCTCGAGGCAGATCGCAACGCGATCATCCGGACGCACACCCAGCGCAATCAAATGATGCGCCAGACGATTGGCGCGTTGGTTCAGTTCGTCATAGCTCATTGTCCGGCCTTCGCAGACCACGGCGGTGGCATGGGGGCGTTGTAATACCTGAGCCTCAAAAAGCGGGTGGATGAGGGCATCTTGCGGGAAATCTCTCTGCGTGGCGTTGAAATCTACCTGCAATTGTTGCCGTTCTGTCTCTGGCAGGATCGGGATATTCAGAATCGATAGTTGCGGGTCATGAACCAAAGCCTCAACCAGCCCCCTAATCGCGGTTAGCAGATAATGGATAACACGGGACGGATCGATACTGGCTACCGTTTGGGTGTTTAAATGAAAACCAACACCCAAATCATCCACCGATAGGATAATCGGATAGTTAGTCCGTTCTTTGGTTGAGATGACGCGCATACCTGACCAAGTCGCATTAACCGCATTTTCTTCGCTGATTTGAGAATGGCGGTAATTGAGCAGGGTACTGAACAACGGCATGGGTTGCTCTACGCCGCTACAGCTTTGTGCGAGCGTCAACGGGGCCTGTTCATGTTCCAGCAGTGCCATCAAATTATGATAAGTGTCTCGCACAACATTCTGTACATTACGACCAGCAAGGGAAATGCGTATTGGCAACGTATTGATAAACATGCCCAGTATTTGGTTGGCCCCGGCACCACCTTGTAAACGCCCCAGTAACACGGAGCCAAAAACGACATCATCACGACCGCTGGTATGTGCCAGCACCTGTGCCCAGGCAACATGGAACAGGACGCTTGGGCTGACTTTCAGGCATCGGGCCTGGGCGCGAATGGATTCTGCCAATATCGGATCGAGAGGAAGATGGGCTTCGGTAATCGATTCATCGTCGTCCGTTATATCGTTGTTCAGTGCTTGATTATTCGGTATTGAGAGCACACCAAATGGTGCCGTCGGTGCGTCAATATCGGCAAGCTGTGCACGAAAATAAGCTTCATGCTCTGTCGCTGGCACACTCAGGGTCTGGGCAATAAAATTACGATAGGGCAGCGCTGTGGGCAACGTGTCTGTATGCCCCTGTAATATGAGCGCAATTTCAGCAAAAATTAATTCCAGTGTCATATGGTCGCTGACCAAATGATGAAAACGCAGGGCCAACAACCATTCATCCTGCACTGAATCATAAGCAATATCAGCAGCAAACAGCGGTGCCCGGTTCAGGTTAATACGATGCCGGAGTGGGTCGGTGTGAGTCCGTAGCTGCGCAGGAATATCGTTCTCTGTGGCAGGCGTAAAAACCTGAATGTCCAGTGGTGCCTGACGCCAAACCGCCTGAACGGGCTGTGCCAGTCCTTGCCAGTAAACCGCGGTGCGCAGAATATCGTGGCGGTCGATAACCTGCTGCAAGGCGGCTAAAAAGACATCAATACGTTCACGGGTATCGAAAGCCAGTAAGCTTTGCAACAAGTAAGTATCGCCTTGTGCCTGCATCAAATAGTGAAACAGAATACCTTCCTGTAACGGTGCCAGCGGATAAATATCCTGCACATTACTGGCTCCGCCGGGAATGGTTTCGATGATGGCATCAATCTGGGGTTGAGACAGCGCAACCAGTGGCAACATATCAGGAACGATTGCAGTACAGCCCTCTGGAATGCGGTTAGGGGGCACGACAAAAGTGTCAGCGTCACGCTGGATAGTCAGTGCCATATCGGCGAGGATCGGTGTGGAGAACACATTACGGACATCAAGTTGCCAGCCAAAGTTACGTAATTCCTCGATCAGACTGACGATCATTAATGAATGACCGCCGAGTTCAAAGAAATGGTCGTAACGGCCAACGTGTTCAAGCCCCAATAAATTTTGCCAGATCTGCGCCAGAGCGATTTCTGTTTCACCCGTCGGCGATTCATAGTTGCGTACTATGAAAGCGGACGCATCGGGAGCGGGAAGAGCGTCACGATCGGTTTTACCGTTAGGGGTCAGAGGGAAAGCCTCAAGTATGATAAAAGCACTGGGCAGCATGTATTCAGCGAGGTGTTGGGCAAGCTGCTGGCGCAGTTCAGCGGGAACCAATTCAACACCTGTCTGGGGCTGTACATAGGCAACCAAACGTTTTTGTCCCCCCGTTTGTTCATGACCTGCTTGTTCATAAAAAGCCTCTTCGCGAGCGAGAACCACCGCTTTTTGCACGCCATGGCATTGAGTGAGCTGAGTTTCAATTTCACCCAGTTCAATGCGGAAGCCACGAAGTTTGATCTGAAAGTCATTGCGACCGATATATTCGAGATTGCCGTCGGGCAGCCAGCGGCCCAGATCGCCGGTCTTGTACATGCGTGCATCCGGATCGGAGGAGAACGGATCGGTTAAGAAGCGCTCGGCAGTGAGTTCAGGGCGGTTCAGATAACCACGTGCAACACCCGCGCCAGCGACATAAATTTCACCTGTCACGCCAAGGGGAACTGGCTGACCATGTGGATCAAGGACATAAATCTGAGTATTAGAGATCGGCTGGCCGATGGGGATTTTTCTTTCATCTTCTGCTATGAGAGGAATTTCATAGGTAGTGGCAAACGTGGTTGTCTCCGTTGGGCCATACATATGCAGTAAGTGTTTTGGTGGATGTTCCGCCCTGAGGTGGATGGCTGGACGGGTATTCGTCTGTTCACCACCGAAAAAGACATAACGCAAACCCGACAGAGCAGGTGCTATCAAATTCGCATATTGGTTAAACAGTGCCGTGGTAAGGAATAGCGCACTGACACCTTCCGATGACAAATACTGACCAAAGCGAGTTGGCTGTAGCAAGATTTTTTCTGGAATCAACAGAATTCGGGCACCATGGACTAAACCCGACCACACTTCCCAGACCGCCGCATCAAATGAAATATTGGCACAATGGGCAATACAGTCATCTGGCCCGATATCGGCAAAACCATTATTGATAATCAGGCGAAGGACACTGCGATGCTCAACTATGACCCCTTTGGACAATCCTGTTGAACCTGACGTGTAAATGATATATGCCCTATGGCGTGACGTCAGACCTAATGCCTGAGCGTCCGGATTGTGAACAGAGTCTGTTGTCAGATCCGCAAAAAGAACGGTATCTAAAAGAACGGTATCTAAAAGAACAGTGGGCACAAAGTTGCCCAGCTTGCCGGCCCATTCAGTCTGGGTCAGTAAAACCACGGGGGCTGCATCCTCAAGCATATAGGCCAGCCGCTCGGCGGGATAGTTGGGATCGAGCGGCACATAGGCTCCGCCTGCTTTAAGGATGGCAAGCAGACCCACCACCAACTCCAGACTGCGCTCAACACAGATGGCCACCGGATCATCCGGACGCACGCCCAACGCAATCAGATGATGGGCCAGACGATTGGCGTGGCGGTTCAGTTCATCATAGCTCAGTGTCTGACCTTCACAGACCACCGCAGTGGCATTGGGACTCTTTAATGCCTGAGCCTCAACTAGCTGGTGGATCAGCCTATTTTGCGGAAAATCCGTCTGAGTGGCATTGAAATCAACCAGCAGTTGTTGCCGTTCTGATGCTGGCAGCATTGGCAGAGTGGTAACGCTTTGTGTCTCATCAACGGCCATTGCCGTTAACACGTTCGTCAAATAGCCGACCATGCGCTCAACGGTGGTAAAGTCGAACAAATCAGCAGCATATTCCAGATCACCGATTAAGCCGGTCTCAGTTTCGTTCAGTGATAGCGTTAAATCAAAATGTGCCCCACGACGTTCCTGTTCAATCGGCGTGAGTTGCAAACCCGGTAATGTCAACTCTTGGCTCGGGGTGTTATTTAAGGCCAGCATCACCTGAAAGATAGGGCTATAACTGAGGCTGCGCTCAGGCTGTAGTGCTTCCACAACCTGCTCAAAAGGCAGCTCCTGATGGGCATAGGCGGCAAGCGCCCGCTCCCGAACCTGTGCAAGCAGCTCCGCCACACTGATGTCGTTATTTAATGTGACACGTAAAGCCAGCGTGTTGACAAAGAAACCAATCAATCCCTCAAGTTCATGATGAGGTCGGTTAGCGACTGGCGTACCAATCACAATATCATCCTGACCACTAAGCCGGGCGAGTACGATACCCCAGGCAGTCAGCACGGTCATGAACAGAGTAGAGTTATGGCGCTGCCCAAGCCCCTTAAGTGATGCCAATAAAGTGGCATCAAGATGAAAGGAAACTTTGCCGCCGATATAGGTCTGTACTGCCGGGCGTGGGCGGTCAGCGGGAAGCGTTAATAAAGCCGGAGCACTCTTGAGTTGATCACACCAGAAATCACGCTGTTCTGTGAGGGAAGTGCCTTGCAACCGGCTTCCTTGTAATTGCTTTTCTTGTAACTGTCTGTCTTGTAATTGATCGTGCTGCCAGACAGCATAGTCAGCATACTGAATGGGCAACGATGGTAAGGGAGCTTCGTGGTCTTCAAGAGCGGCACGGTAGAAGGCGCCCAGTTCCTGCACCAGAATACCGATGGACCAGCCATCAGTGATAATGTGATGCAGGGTGAGCAGTAACACATGCTCTTCGTCGGTCAATTGCAGCAGTTGACCGCGAATAAGCGGACCCTGAGTAAAATCGAAGGGGGTCTGAGCCTCAGTATCAATGAGTTCGGTAATACGGTCAGTATGCAAGGCCGGGTCTGACTGACGCAGGTCATGGCAAGACAGGGCAAAGCCAATATCGGCCGGTTCGATGTGCTGGCAGGGTTGGCCTTCGACCAGCACAAAACGAGTACGCAGGCTCTCATGGCGGGCAATTAGGTAGTCGAGTGATGTCACCAGCGCATGGTGGTCGAGTTGACCACTGAGGCGCAGTATCACCGGCAGATGGTAGGCCAGACTGGCCGCCGGATCGAGTTGACTGAGAAACCATAACCGTTGTTGTGCGAAGGATAACGGTAATGGTTGATTTCGATCCGCTTGTTTTATCAATGACTGTTGTTGCTGATTTCCATGGGTTTTCAATTGTTCTTCGAGTCTTTTCTCCAGAACCGCACGTTTCAAGTCATCGAGATTCATGTTAAGCCTTGTCATTATTCATTGTCCCCGCCTAAAATTGCCATTAGTTCTTCTGCTGACATTGAATCAAGATCGCTTTGCATTGATTCAATCTCGTTTTCTCCTACCTCGTTCATTTGAGCCGAAAAGATGATGTTGGCCTGTTCCATCAATGTGGGCGAAATGAACAACGAGGTCAGAGGAATGTTGACCATAAATTGGTTTTTTATGCGTGTTATCAGCCGTACCACCATCAACGAGTGACCACCGAGTTCAAAGAAATTGTCGTGGCGACTAATACGCGCGAGTCCTAATAAGTCCTGCCAAATCTGTGCCAAGGCCGCTTCTATTCTTCCCTGTGGCGGCTCATAGTCATGTGTCACCACGGCAGACGCATCCGGGGCAGGAAGCGCCTGCCGGTCAAGCTTGCCATTCGGTGTCAACGGGAAGGTGTCAAGCATCACAAAGGCACTGGGCAGCATATAGTCGGCGAGCTGCTGCGTGAGCTGTTGGCGCAGATCGGCAGGAACCAGCTCAACACCCTCCTGAGGCTGTAAATAAGCGACCAGACGTTTCTGATCTGGCTCATCTTCGCGGGCAAGAACAATTTCACGAGCAAGAACAATCGCATCACGTACACCGTGACACTGCATTAACTGCGCCTCGATTTCGCCAGGTTCGATGCGGAAACCACGTAGTTTGATCTGAAAATCGTTGCGACCGAGATATTCGATATTGCCATCGGGCAGCCAGCGTCCGAGGTCGCCGGTTTTATACATGCGCGCGTCCGGCTCTGAGGAGAACGGACAGCTAAAGAAACGTTCTGTGGTCAGTTCAGGACGATTCAGGTAACCGCGGGCAACCCCCATGCCGGCGATGTGAATTTCTCCGGTCACACCAAAGGGAACGGGTTGTCCATATTCGTCAAGAATATAGATTTGGGTATTGGCAATTGGCCGGCCGATGGGAATAGAGCGGGCAACATCGACAGGTGATGCAATCGCGTAAGTTGCGGCAAAGGTTGTTGTTTCCGTGGGGCCGTATCCATTGATCAGCATGGCGGGTTGTGACTCAGCCAACTGAACAGCCCGTATCTTTCTTGGGTCAAGCACATCTCCACCCGCCAGCAGGTAACGCAGTTGACCAAATACCGGCTCAAGATGGTGGTGATATTCGTTGAATAAACCGGCGGTCAGCCAGAGCGCAGTAACCTGCCCCTGGGTCAGTGAATCGCAGAAACGCACCGGATCAAGTAAAACGGATTGGGAAACAATATGCAGGCGTGCACCATTGAGCAGGGCAGACCAAATTTCCCATGTCGATGCGTCGAAGGCAATATTGGCGCAATGAGCAACGCAATCATCGGGCCTGATATCCGTAAAGCCATTATCAATAATCAGGCGAAGGACATTACGATGCTCAATCATGACGCCTTTGGGAAGACCGGTAGAGCCTGAGGTATAAATCACGTATGCCAGATGGTGTGGCATTAGTCCCAATGTCTGTGCGTCTGGGTTACAGGTCGGTTGTTCCGCCAGTCGCGCTGCCTGCGTGTCGAGTACCACGATAGGGACAGAAACAGGCACAGAGATCACAGACTCAGAACGGGGTAACTTGTCGGCTTGTGTCGCTTGGGTCAACAAGACGACGGGAGCCGAATCTTCAAGCATATAAACCAACCGTTCGGTCGGATAGCTTGGGTCAAGCGGAACATAAGCGCCGCCGGCCTTGAGGATAGCGAGCAGACCAACGATCAGCTCCGGGCTACGCTCGATACATATCGCGACCCGATCATCGGGTTGTACACCCAGTGTCATCAGATAGTGGGCCAACTGATTAGCACGGCGGTTCAGCTCACCGTAACTGAGAGTTTGCTCTTCAAATACGATGGCAGTGGCATCGGGATGATGCGCCGCGTGAGCTTCGAACAATTGCTGTATCAGGGTATTGTGTGGCAGGTCTACCTGAGTGGCATTGAAATCGACCAGTAATTGTTGCTGTTCTGTGGCGGGCAGGATTGATACATTTCGAATCAACTGTTGCGGGTCACGAGCCAGCGCATCAATCAAACCGCCAATCGCCGTAGCCAGATAATTGATAACCCGGGCGGGTTCGATACCCGCCACTGCTTGGGCGGTCAGTTGGAAACTGACACCCAAATCATCTACTGACAGAGTGATTGGATAGTTGGTTCTCTCTTCTGCGGACAGAACGCGTATGCCTGCCCAGGTTGTATCAATTCCCTCAGCCTCGCTGGTCTGGCTGTGGCGGTAATTCAGCAACGTACTGAACAGCGGCATAGACTGTGGCACGCCGCTGCAACGTTGTGCCAATACCAATGGGGCCTGTTCGTGCTCCAACAGCATCATCAAATTGTGGTAAGTGTCCTGCACCACTTCCTGAACGGTGCGGTTGCTCAGGGAAACCCGCATCGGCAGGGTATTAATAAACATTCCCAGTACGCGTTCAGCCCCTGCTCCGCCCTGAAGCCGGCCCAATAATACAGAACCGAATACGACATCATTACGGTCGCTGGTTTGTGCCAGTACCTGAGCCCATGCAACATGGAACAGAACACTTGGACTGACTCCTGAACGGCGCGCTTGGGAACGTATGGTTTCTGCCTGTTTGGATGTAATAGAGAGACGCGCTTCCGTAACGCACTCGCTGTCAGTAGGGACTTTGAGCACACCAAACGGCGCAGTTGGCTCACTGATATCAGCAAGTTGCTCGCGGAAATACGCTTCATGATCGGAAGCAGGTACGTTCAGCGTCTGGGCGATAAAGTTGCGATAGGGCAGTACAGCGGGCAGCATATCCGTATTTCCCTGCAATTTTCCTTGCAACATGAGCGCAACTTCCGCAAAAATCAGCTCCAGTGTCATATGGTCACTGACCAGATGATGGAAGCGCAGGGCCAGCAGCCATTCATCCTGTGCTATGCCGTGAGTGATAATGCCGTGAGCGATATCCGCGATAAACAGCGGTGCGCGATTCAGATCGATACGATGCCGACGTGGATCTGTGTGAATCCTTAGTTGGGCAGCGACATCATCGGTTGTGGTTGGGTTGAAAACGTTAACCACCAACGGTGCCTGACGCCAGACAACCTGAACGGGTTGTGCCAGCTCTTGCCAGTAAACAGAGGTGCGCAGGATATCATGGCGGTCAATGACTTGTTGCAGGGCCGTCAGAAAAGTATCAAGGCGTTCACGGGTATCAAAAGCGAGCAAGCTTTGCAGCAGATAATTGTCACCTTGTGTCTGCAACAGGTGATGGAACAGAATACCTTCCTGCAATGGTGACAGTGGATAGATATCCTGCACATTGACCGCGCCGCCGGGAATCGTCGCGACGATGGTATCGATCTCTGTCTGAGACAGTGAAACCAGAGGCAACATATCCGGCGTGATAGCCGTGCAATCCTGAGGAATACGATTAGGTGGCACAACAAAGGTGTCAACATTCCGCTGGACAGCTCGTGCCATATCGACAAGAACAGGAGCGACAAACACGCTGCGAACGTCGAGTTGCCAACCGATGTTTCTCAGTTCTTCAATCAGGCTGACAATCATCAGAGAATGCCCGCCGAGTTCGAAGAAGTGATCATGCCGACCGACCCGCTCCAGCCCTAAGAGATTTTGCCAGATTCGGGCGAGAGCGGTTTCCATTTCGCCAATCGGGGATTCATAGCTGCGTACCACCATAGCGGATGAATCAGGCGCAGGCAGTGCGCGGCGGTCAAGTTTCCCATTCGGAGTCAGAGGGAAAGCATCGAGCGTCACAAAAGCACTGGGCAACATGTACTCAGCAAGGTGCTGTGTGAGTTGTTGACGTAATTCGGCGGGAACCAGTGAAACACCCGTCTGAGGCAGCAGATAGGCGACCAGACGTTTCTGATTGGGTTCGTCTTCGCGCGCCAGAACCACCGCTTCGCGCACACCGGAACATTGCTCAAGCCGTGCCTCAATTTCGCCGAGTTCAATCCGGAATCCGCGTATCTTGACCTGAAAATCATTGCGGCCAAGGTATTCGATATTACCATCGGACAGCCAGCGACCTAAGTCACCCGTTTTATACATACGGGTATCTGAATCCGGTAAGAACGGATCGGCAAGGAAGCGTTCTGCGGTCAGTTCAGGCCGGTTCAGGTAGCCACGGGTAACCCCTGCACCGACGATATAGATTTCACCGGCCACCCCCAGAGGAGCCGGTTGACCATAAGCGTCGAGAATATATATCCGCAGATCGGACAGTGGCTGACCAATCAGGCTACCGCGCCCTGAGTTGATATCGGATTCTGTCAGTTCACGGTAGGTGGCATGCACGGTAATTTCGGTGATGCCATACATATTCACCAGACGAGTTTGTCGGGTAGGGTTACGGGCAACCCACGGGGCAAGTGTATGCAGTTCTAATGCTTCCCCTCCGAATATGATACAGCGCAGAGAGTGCGGGGTAGCATCCTGAGCCGCAATCAACTGACGGAAAGCACTGGGTGTTTGATTCAGGACAGTGACCCGTTCACGACACAGCAGTGAATAGAACATTTGTGGTGAGCGGGCGCAATCGGCGGAAATAACAACCAACCGACCACCGTAAGACAAGGCTCCCCACAATTCCCATACTGAGAAATCAAAAGCAAAGGAGTGGAACAGCGTCCATACATCGTTGTCATCAAACCGGAAGCGATCCTGTGTTGCGGCTAACAGGCGAATGACATTGGCGTGCCCGACCATGACACCTTTGGGTTTTCCGGTCGACCCCGACGTATAAATGACATAGGCCAAATGCCGTGATGTCAGTCCCAGCGTTTGAGGGTCTGGGTTATCGGTTCGCTGTGTTGTCAGGAACGATGCCTGATCATCAAGTAAAACCGTAGGCAAGGCGCTGGTGAGTTTGTCGGTTAACGTTGCCTGAGTCAGTATTACCACCGGTGCCGAATCCTCAAGCATATAGGCCAGCCGATCGGCAGGATAGGCCGGATCAAGCGGGACATAAGCCCCACCAGTTTTGAGGATAGCAAGTAAGCCAATCACCATTTCCAGACTGCGCTCGACACAAATCGCGACCCGATCATCAGGACGCACGCCCAGCGCAATCAGATGATGAGCCAGACGATTGGCCCGGCAGTTTAGCTCGCCATAACTGAGAGTCTGTTCCTCAAATACGACGGCAACGGCATCAGGACGGCGTGTTGCCTGAGCTTCAAACAGTTGGTGAATCAGTGTGTCTTGCGGAAAATCAACCTGATGAGCATTGAACCCTTCCAGTAATTGTTGTTGCTCTGACAGGGGCAGCATCGGCAAAGTAGCAATGATCTGCGTCTCATCCGCCGCCATTGCTGCCAGTACATTTGCCAAATAACCCACCATGCGCTCAATGGTTGTAGAGTCAAACAGGTCAATGGCATAAGCCAGTTCGCCTGCCAGACCCGAGTCGGCTTCAGTTAATGACAACGTTAAATCGAAGTGAGCGCTCTGGTGCACTTGTTCAATCGGGGTGAGTTGTAAACCAGATAACGCCAAATCTTGGATCGGCGTGTTGTTTAAGGCCAACATCACCTGAAAGATCGGGCTGTAACTGAGACTGCGTTCAGGTTGTAGGGCTTCCACGACTTGCTCAAAGGGCAGATCCTGATGGGCATAGGCGGCAAATGCCCGTTCCCGGACCTGTGTGAGCAAATCGGCAACACGGGAGGAATCATTCAGCGTGACGCGCAGAGCGAGGGTATTGACGAAGAAACCGATCATTCCTTCAAGTTCTTGGCGCTGGCGGTTAGCAACGGGTGTACCGATAACGATATCATCCTGACCACTGAGCCGGGCGAGTACGATATTCCACGCTGTCAGCACAACCATAAACAAGGTGCTGTTATGGCGCTGTCCCAGCCCTTTCAGCGAAGCCAATAAGTCAGCATCAAAATGGATAGGAACCCGGCCACCGACGAAGGATTGTCCCGCCGGACGCTGGCGATCGGTCGGGAGTGCCAGCAGGGCCGGAGCACCTTTGAGTTGGGTACACCAGAAATCACGTTGTGCAGCAAGGGCGGTTGCTTGCAGCCCGTCACGTTGCCATACGGCATAGTCCGCGTACTGAATGGGCAGGGGAGGTAATGGCGCATCTTGTCCGTCAAGGGCCGCACGGTAGAGAACCCCCATTTCATGTATCAGCACACCGATGGACCAGCCGTCAGAAATAATATGATGCTGGGTGATCAGTAATACATGTTCTTCATCTGCCAGTTGCAGCAAATGGCCCCGGATCAGCGGGCCTTGGGTAAAGTCAAAAGGCGTCTGGGTTTCGAGGGTCGCAATTTCAGTGATACGGTTAATGTGTGCATCTGATGCCAGTGCGCGCAGGTCTTGGTAAGACAGGGTAAGGCCAATATCCGCAGGATCAATTTGCTGACAAGGCTGGCCTGTAACCAGTACAAAGCGGGTGCGTAGAATTTCCTGTCGGGCAACCAAATTGTCGAGTGCACGGGTCAACGCATGGCGATTAAGTTGACCCATAAGGCGTAATGCCACGGGGATATGATAAGCCAGGCTGGCTGCCGGATCGAGTTGACCGAGGAACCACAAGCGTTGCTGGGCGAAAGACAGTGGCAGTGGCTGGTTACGGTCAGCCACCGGGATTGCGACCTGATTTGTTATCGGAACAGCGATAAGCACTCGGGCCAAATCGGTCAGAAGGGGTTGATCAAACAGTTGTTGTAACGGTAATTCTCGTGCCAGTACCTGACGTACACGCGCCGCGAGCTGGACAGCCAGCAGCGAATGCCCGCCCAGTTCAAAGAAGTGGTCATAGCGACCGACGCGTTCCAGTCCCAGTAAATCTTGCCAAATCCGGGCCAGTGCAATTTCTGTCTCGCCAACAGGAACCTCGTAGCCACGTGTGACCACAGCCGATAAATCAGGGGCAGGGAGTGCCTGCCGATCAAGTTTGCCATTAGGGGTCAGCGGGAAAGCATCAAGCATGATAAAGGCATTGGGCAACATATACTCGGCAAGATGCCGGGCGAGTTGCTGGCGCAGTTCAGCCGGAACCAGTTTAACGCCGGTCTGGGAACACAAATAAGCGACCAACCGTTTTTGGTTCGGCTGATCTTCGCGAATCAGTACCACAGCTTCACGCACACCGTGGCATTGTCTGAGTCCTGCCTCGATTTCACCCAGTTCAATACGGAAACCACGCAGTTTGACCTGAAAATCATTGCGACCGAGGTATTCAACATTGCCATCGGGCAGCCAACGACCGAGGTCACCGGTTTTATACATGCGGGCATCGGGATCGGAGGAGAACGGATCGGCAAGGAAGCGCTCGGCAGTCAGTTCAGGGCGATTCATATAGCCACGGGCAACGCCGACCCCCGCGATATAGATTTCGCCGGCAACCCCAAGAGGCGCAGGTTGGCCTTGCCTGTCCAGAATATAGATCCGGGTATTAGAGATCGGTTGACCGATAGGGATTTTAATTTCACTTTCGTCCCATTTATCTTCTATGAAAGGTATTTCATAGGTGGTGGCAAAAGTGGTTGTCTCCGTTGGCCCGTAGACATTCAGTAAATGTTGTGGCGGATGTTCAGCTTTGAGGCGAATGGCTGAATGGGTATTAGTTTGTTCACCACCGAAAAGCACATAACGTAAGCCAGATAATGATGGCGCAATCAAATCCGCATATTGGTTAAACAGTGTCGTGGTGAGGAATAGCGCACTGACCTTTTCCGATATCAGGCACTGACTAAACCGGGCGGGTTGCAGCAGGGTTTTTTCCGGAATCAACAGAACCCGCGCCCCATGAGCCAGAGCAGACCACACTTCCCAGGTCGCGGCATCAAATGAAATATTGGCACAATGGGCAATGCAGTCATCAGGCCCGATATCAGCAAAGCGATTATTGATAATCAGGCGAAGGACACTGCGGTGCTCGATCATCACGCCTTTTGGCTGACCGGTTGAACCCGAAGTGTAAATCACACAGGCCAGATGACGTGATGTCAGGCCTCGTGCCTGAACATCCGGATTGTCAGTCGGTTGTGTCATCAGGAACGGCGCCTGAACATTGAGTTCATCACCCATGACATCATCGTTCAGTAAAGTATCAAGTAAGATCGTAGGCAACGCGCTGGTAAGCTTATCAATCCACTTAGTTTGGGTCAGTAAAGCCACAGGGGTTGCATCCCTGAGCATATAAGCCAGTCGTTCAACCGGATAGGTCGGGTCGAGAGGGAGATAAGCCCCGCCTGCCTTGAGGATAGCCAGTAAGCCGATTACCATTTCCAGACTACGTTCGGTACAGATTGCTACGCGATCATCCGGACGCACACCTAACGTAATCAAATGATGCGCCAGACGATTAGCGCGTTGGTTCAGCTCGTCATAGCTCAGTGTCTGGCCTTCGTAAATCGCAGCGGTAGCATTGGGGCGTTGTAATACCTGAGCCTCAAACCGCTGGTGGATCAACGCATCTTGTGGAAAATCTGCCTGAGTTGTGTTGAAGTCCTCCAGCAGTTGTTGCCGTTCGGCTTCCGGTAAAACCGGAACATCCAGAACCCATTGTTGCGGATTGTGAACCAAAGCATCGATCAACCCTTTGACGGCAGTCGCCAGATAGGCGGTGACTTGATCCGGCGAGATTTCAGTGACGGTCAGCGCAGTAAGTTGGAAACCGCTGCCTAAATCATCCACTGACAGCGTAATGGGATAATTAGTCCGCTCTTTGGCAGTGAGCACGCGCATATCTGCCCATATTGTGCCAGTCTTATCTCCCTGACCGGTTTGACTATGGCGGTAATTCAGCAACGCACTGAACAGCGGCATCGGTTGTGCCACGCCACTGCACCGTTGTGCCAATGCCAATGGTGCCTGCTCATGTTCCAGCAATGTTGTCAGGTTGCGATAGGCATCCTGCACAATTTCCTGCACATTGCGTCCGCTCAGGGAAATTCGCACAGGCAGGGTATTGATGAACATCCCCAGTGTTTGATTAGCACCCGCGACACCTTGCAGGCGGCCCAAAAGTACGGAGCCGAAGACGACATCATCACGACCGCTGGTTTTTGCCAGTACCTGAGCCCAGGCGACATGGAATAATACGCTGGGGCTGACGCCCAGACGGCGTGCCTGAATGCGGACGGCTTCTGCCAGATCGGGACTGAGTGAAAGCGTGGCTTTTGCTACGGTTTCACTGTCTTCGGGTAACTCCCTGTGCTTTGAAATAGCTTTTGGCATGGTGAGAACACCAAACGGAGCCGTTGGTTCGTCGATATCGGCGAGTTGTTCGCGGAAGTAAGCTTCATGTACTGAAACCGGTACACTCAGGGTTTGGGCAATAAAGTTGCGATAGGGCACGGCAACAGGCAATGCCTCAGTATTTCCCTGTAGAATCTGGTCAATTTCCGCGAAGATAAGTTCCAGCGTCATATGATCGCTGACGACATGATGAAAACGCAGGGCCAGCAGCCACTCATTTTGGGCCGAATTGTGAGCAATATCAGCCGCGAACAAGGGAGCCTGAGTCAGATCGATACGATGCCGGCGCGGATCAGTGTGAGCCCGCAACTGGGTGGTAACATCATCTCCCGTCGTCGGGGTAAACACATTGATGGGCAAAAGTGCCTGACACCAAACCACCTGAACAGGTTTTGCCAGATCCTGCCAGCAGACCGCGGTGCGCAGGATATCATAGCGGTCGATAACTTGTTGCAAAGCACCCAGAAAAGCATCAAGGCGCTCGCGGGTATGAAAGGCAAGTAAGACTTGTAACAGATAGTCATCACCTTGTGTCTGTAACAGGTGATGGAACAAAATACCTTCCTGCAACGGGGCCAGCGGATAGATATCCTGAACATTAGCCGCGCCATCAGGAATATTACTGATAATGGCGTCAATCTCAGTCTGGGACAGGGAAACCAGTGGCAACATATCAGGCGTGATAGCGGTACAGCCATCAGGGATTGGGTTAGGCGGTACGACAAACGCGTCGGCATCACGCTGAGCCGCTTTTGCCATATCAGCAAGCACCGGTGTAGCGAACACACTGCGAACATCAAGTTGCCAACCACTGCCACGCAATTCTTCAATGAGGCTGACGATCATCAGCGAATGCCCGCCCAGTTCAAAGAAATGGTCGTGGCGGCTGACGTGTTTCAGCCCTAATAGATTTTGCCAGATCTGGGCAAGAGCGATTTCTGCTTCACCGATTGGCGATTCATAGTGATTTGCGACCAAAGCGGACACATCAGGCGCAGGAAGCGCCTGACGATCAAGCTTGCCATTGGGTGTCAGCGGAAAAGCCTCAAGCGTGACAAACGCGCTGGGCAGCATATACTCCGCAAGATGCAGGGAAAGTTGCTGGCGTAGTTCAGCCGGAAGTAGTTTAACGCCGGTCTGGCAACACAAATAAGCGACCAGACGTTTTTGGTTCGGCTCATCTTCGCGAATAAGGACGATAGCTTCACGCACGCCTTGGCATTGCACCAGTTTGGCTTCAATTTCGCCAAGTTCAATCCGGAAGCCCCTCAATTTGACCTGAAAATCATTGCGTCCGAGGTATTCAACATTGCCATCAGCACGCCAGCGTCCAAGGTCACCGGTTCTGTACATGCGGGCATCAGGTTCTGAAGAGAATGGATCAGTAAGGAAACGTTCCGCAGTCAGTTCGGGGCGGTTCAGATAGCCACGGGCAACGCCGGCACCTGCGATATAGATTTCGCCGGTTACTCCGACAGGTACAGGCTGGCCCTCAGGATCAAGGATATAGATTTGGGTGTTGGCAATGGGGCGACCAATAGGTGGCGCGCTTTGTTCCTGACTGTCACACAGATACATCGCCGCACAAACTGTAATTTCAGTAGGGCCATAAGCGTTCAGCATACGCCGTCCTTCTGACCAGCGTTTAACCTGTGAAGCTGGGCAGGCTTCACCACCCACGAGCAGCGTTTCCAGTGTTTCAGGTATGGCATCCATGGCTGCCAGTGCCGTTGGGGACAGAAGTGTGTGTGTAATGGCCTGCGTTTCTAACACCTCCTGCAATGCAGGGCCGGGTAAAAGATGAGTACGGCGGGCAAGATGGAGACGAGCGCCACCCAAAAGTGCCATGCAGCATTCCCAGATACTGGCATCGAAACTGTTTGAAGCAAATTGCAGGATACGGCTGTCTGGTGTGATCGCTAAGGCATCCTGCTGTGTCGTAATCAGGTTACTTAAGCCGCGATGTTCAACCATGACCCCTTTAGGCAACCCTGTGGAGCCGGAAGTATAGATGACATAAGCCAGATGGCGGGATGTCAGCCCTAATGCCTGAGTATCCGGATTGTGGGCTGGCTGTGAAGCCAGTAGTAAGCCTTGGCTATCGAGCAGTATCACAGGGACTGAATCGGGCAGTTTGCCGGCCAGCGTTTCTTGTGTCAGCAATACTCCCGGTGCCGCGTCCTCAAGCATATAAGTCAACCGCTCAGCGGGATAGGCAGGATCAAGCGGCACATAAGCACCTCCGGCTTTGAGGATAGCCATTAAGCCGACCACCATTTCCGGACTGCGCTCGACACACATCGCTACGCGGTCATCCGGGCGAACACCCAGTGTGAGCAAATAATGGGCCAGACGATTAGCGCGGCAGTTTAATTCCTCATAGCTGAGCGCCTGCCCCTCAAATACGACGGCAATGGCATCGGGAGTGTTTGCCGCCTGAGCTTCAAACAGTTGGTGGATCAGCGCGTCTTGTGGGAAATCAGCCTGAGTGGTATTCAAGTCCACCAGCAGGTGTTGCCGCTCCGATGCGGGTAACATCGGCAAAGTGGCAATGGATTGTGTTTCATCAGCCACCATTGCAGCTAACACATTGTTCAGGTAACCGACCATACGTTCAATGGCTGCGGAATCGAACAAATCAGCGGCATAAACCAGATCACCCACTAAACCGGTTTCAGTTTCAGTCAGTGACAAGGTTAAATCAAAATGAGCACTGTAATGCGTCTGTTCAACCGGTGTGAACCGGAGGTCCGGTAACGTCAGCGTTTGAGATGGCGTGTTGTTCAGGGCCAGCATGACCTGAAAGATTGGACTATAGCTCAGGTTACGCTCAGGCTGTAGGGCTTCCACCACTTGTTCAAAGGGCAGATCCTGATGGGCATAGGCCGCGAGTGCCCGTTCACGAACCTGACTGAGCAGTTCAGAGACACTGATGGAATTATGCAGCGAGACACGCAAGGCCAGCGTATTGACGAAGAAACCCATTAACCCTTCAAGTTCATGATGGGGCCGGTTAGCGACCGGTGTGCCGATGACGATATCATCCTGTCCGCTGAGGCGGGCAAGGACGATACTCCAGCCAGTCAGCACAGCCATAAACAGGGTGCTGTTATGGCGCTGTCCGAATCCTTTCAGTGATGCCAATAGCTCCCTGTCAAAATGGACAGGAACCCGGCCTCCGGTGAAGGATTGTACTGTCGGGCGCGGACGGTCAGTCGGCAGTGCCAGTAAGGCCGGAGCCTCTTCAAGCCGGGCGCACCAGAAATCGCGTTGTGTTGTCAGGGCCGTTTCTTGCAGCCAGTGACGCTGCCAGACGGCATAGTCAGCGTATTGAATGGGCAGGGGCGGCAAGGGATCGCTTTCACCATCAAGGGCCGCACGATAGAGGGTGCTCAACTCGCGCATCAGCACACTGATAGACCAGCCATCAGAGATAATATGATGGTGGGTGAGCAATAAAACATGTTCCTCGTCTGTCAGTTGCAGCAAATGGCCCCGGATCAGCGGGCCTTGAATAAAATCAAAAGGTGTCTGGGCTTCAAGCGAGACAAGCTCAGTCATCCGGCGATGACGTTCTTCTGGTGTCAATGGGCGCAGGTCTTGATAAGACAAGGTAAAGCCAGTATCAACAGGATCGATTTGCTGGCAGGGTTGACCTGCAACCAGCACAAAACGGGTATGTAAGATTTCCTGTCGGGCGACCAGATTATCAAGTGCGTGGCTCAGTGCCTGATGATTGAGTTGCCCCGTAAGGCGCAATGCCACGGGAATATGATAGGCCAGACTGGCTGCCTGATCGAGTTGACTCAGGAACCATAACCGCTGTTGAGCAAAGGAGAGCGGTAGTGGCTTATTTCGCTCAGCCACAGGAATTGTTAGCGGAGCGGTTGTCGAAGCGTCAGTAAGCGTTTGAGCCAACTCCATCAGAAGCGGTTGGTCAAAGAGTTGCTGTAGTGACAACTCCCGCGCCAGATCCTGACGAACATGCGCGACGAGTTGGACAGCCAGCAGTGAATGACCACCCAGTTCAAAGAAATGGTCATGGCGGCCAACCTGTTCCAGTCCCAGCAATTTTTGCCAAATCCGGGCCAGTGCAATTTCTGTCTCACTAACAGGCGCTTCATAGCCGCGCGCGATCACAGCCGATAAATCAGGGGCTGGGAGTGCCTGACGATCAAGTTTGCCATTAGGTGTCAGCGGGAAAGCCTTAAGCGTGACAAAAGCACTCGGTAGCATATATTCCGCAAGATGTCTGGCGAGTTGCTGACGCAGTTCAGCCGGAACCAACTCAATGCCATCCATCGGTTGCACATAGGCGACCAGACGTTTATCGTCACGGACGACCACAACCGCGTCGCGCACGCCATCACATTGCTCAAGTTTTGCCTCTATTTCACCCAGTTCAATCCGGAAACCCCGCAGTTTGACCTGAAAATCATTGCGACCGAGGTATTCGATATTGCCATCGGACAGCCAGCGGCCGAGGTCACCGGTTTTGTACATGCGGGCATCTGTATCTGAAGAGAACGGATCGACGAGGAAACGTTCTGCGGTCAGTCCGGGCTGGTTCAGATAACCGCGGGCAACGCCAGCGCCGGCAATATGAATTTCACCGGTCGCCCCGAGAGGAACCGGTTGCCCGTAGGGATCAAGGATATAGATTCGGGTATTCGCAATCGGACTGCCAATGGGAATAGAACGAGTCACATCAACGGGTGAGGTAATCGCATAGGTTGTGGCAAACGTGGTAGTTTCCGTCGGGCCATATCCGTTAATCAAACAGGCAGGCCGCGATTCAGCCAACTGAACATGCTGTATCTTTTTGGGGTCGAGTACATCACCGCCGACAAGCAGGTAACGCAACTGCCCGAACAGGGGCTTGAGCGCATCAAGGTACTCATTGAATAAGCCCGCCGTCAACCAGAGCGCAGTGACTTGCCCCTTGATCAGGGAATCGCAGAAACGCACCGGATCAAGCAGTACGGATTGTGTAACAACATGCAGACGCCCGCCATTGAGCAGGGCAGACCAGATTTCCCACGTTGATGCGTCAAAAGCAATATTGGCGCAGTGGGCAACACAGTCATCAGGGCCAATATCAGCAAAACCCCCGTTGATGATAAGGCGAAGCACATTGCGGTGTTCGACCATCACCCCTTTAGGCAATCCGGTGGAGCCTGATGTGTAAATCACGTAGGCCAGATGGCGTGATGTCAGATTCAGTGCCTGAATGTCCGGATTATGCGCCGGTTGTGTTGCCAGAAACGATTCTTGTACATCAAGCAACACAGCAGGGATATGGCTGCCCAGTTTGTCCACATGGGGTGTTTGAGTCAGCAAGGCTACTGGCTCTGCATCCTCGAGCATATACACCAGCCGTTCGGCCGGGTAAGTCGGGTCAAGCGGCAGATAAGCCCCACCCGCCTTAAGAATGGCGAGCAAACCCACAATAAGTTGCGGACTACGCTCGACACAGATCGCCACCCGATCGTCAGGACGTACGCCCAGTGTAATTAAATGATGGGCCAGACGGTTAGCACGACGGTTCAGTTCGTCATAGCTTAATGACTCGCCTCCAAACACGACGGCGATCGCATCGGGATGATGTTGTACTTGGACTTCGAACAGTTGGTGGATTAAGGCATTTTGTGGGAAATCCACCTGCGTGGCATTAAAGTCCACCAATAATTGCTGTTGCTCTGCCGCTGGCAGGATTGACAGCGCTTGAATCAACTGTTGCGGATGATGAGCCAACGCATCGACCAGACCACGAATGGCGGTCATCAGATAAGTGGTAATGCGTGTTGGATCAATACGGGTGACTGTTTGCGCTGTGAGGCGGAAACCGACGTTCGTATCATCTACTGTCAACGTGACGGGATAGTTAGTCCGTTCTTCAATAGCGATAATACGCATACCTATCTGGGGCATCTCAATAACGTCCGTCTCATTAAGTTGAGTGTGACGGTAATTGAGTAACGCACTGAACAGTGGCATTGGCTGCGCTACGGCGCTGCAACGCTGTGCCAGCGCCAGTGGTGCCTGCTCGTGTTCCAGTAGGGCCGTTAAATTGTGATAGGTGGCCTGTATCACATCCTGCACACGATGACCGGTGAGAGAAACCCGTACCGGCAGCGTATTGATAAACATCCCCAGTGTTCGGGACGCGCCCGCACCGCCCTGTAGACGGCCTGACAGCACAGAACCGAAAACAACCTCGTTGCAACCGCTGGTTTGTGCCAGCACTTGCGCCCAGGCGACATGGAATAATACCCCCGGACTGACGCCCAGACGGCGGGCCTGAGCGCGGATCGCTTCCGCAAGGGCAGGATCGAGCGAGAGATGCGCTTCAACGATAGGTTCATTATCATCCTGCATTGAAAGGACACCGAAGGGCGCGGTCGGGGTGTCGATATCAGCAAGTTGAGTACGGAAATACGCTTCATGCAGATCTGTCGGCACATTCAACGTCTGGGCAATAAAGTTCCGGTAAGGGAGTGCCGCAGGCAGTGCTTCGGTTTGCCTTTGTTGTATCTGGGCAATCTCAGCAAAAATCAGCTCCAGAGTCATATGGTCGCTGACAAGATGATGGAAGCGCAGGGCCAGCAGCCATCTGTCTTGTGCGGGATCATGGGCGATATCCGCGGCAAACAGCGGTGCCCGGCTGAGGTCGAGACGGCTTTCACGTGGGTTAGCATGGGCCTGTAATTGAGATGGCACGTCATCCGCCGTCGCTGGCGTGAACACATTGACATGCAGCGATGCCTGACGCCAAACCACCTGAACCGGTTTGACCAATTCCTGCCAGCAGGCGGCGGTACGCAGGATATCGTGGCGGTCAATGACTTGTTGCAGGCCGGACAGGAAAGCATCAAGGTCGCTGTGGGTATCAAAGGCGAGCATGCAATGCAACAGATAGGTATCGCCTTGCGTTTGTAACAGGTGATGGAACAGAATACCTTCCTGTAGTGGTGCCAGAGGATAGATATCCTGTATATTGCCGGCCCCGCCGGGGGTTGCTGCGACGATCGCATCAATTTCAGCTTGGGAGAGTGATACCAACGGCAGCATATCAGGTGTAATGGCGGTGCAACTGTCAGTAATACGGTTAGGCGGCACAAAGAAGGTATCAAAATCTCCCTGAATCGCCTGTGCCATTGCAGACAGTACGGGAGCAGAAAACACACTGCGAACGTCAAGTTGCCAGCCGAGGCTGTACAATCGTTCAATCAGGCTGACAATCATCAGCGAATGGCCGCCCAGTTCAAAGAAATGGTCATGACGGCCGACTTGCTCTAACCCCAACAGATCTTGCCAGATTTGCGTCAGCGCAGTTTCCGCCTCTCCGATCGGGGCTTCATAGCCGCGAGCGATAACAGCGAAGGCATCCGGAGCAGGAAGCGCCTGACGATCAAGTTTACCGTTAGGCGTTAACGGGAAAGCCGCTAACGTCACAAAGGCACTGGGCAACATATACTCAGCAAGATGTTGGGCAAGTTGTTGGCGCAGTTCGTTGGGAAGTAACTCAACACCCTCCTGTGGACGTAAATAGGCGACTAATCGCGGCTGTCCGGACTCATCTTCACGGGAAATAACCACCGCTTCGCGCACACCGTGACACTGCATCAGTTGCGCTTCGATTTCACCCAACTCAATACGGAAGCCGCGTATTTTGACCTGAAAGTCATTGCGGCCAAGGTATTCGATATTGCCATCAGACAACCAGCGGCCGAGGTCACCGGTTTTGTACATACGTGCATCGGGTTCGGAAGAGAACGGATCGGAAAGGAAGCGTTCGGTGGTCAACTCAGGGCGATTCAGATAACCGCGGGCAACCCCCACGCCGGCGATATGGATTTCACCGACAGCACCAAGTGGCACCGGTTGACCATAAGAATCAAGGAGATAAATCCGGGTATTGGCAATCGGGCGGCCGATATGGCTGTCAAATCCCGTTGCACGGTTCATTCGTGCCCACGTTGAATACGTTGTCGTTTCAGAAGGGCCGTACAAATTGCATACATTCTGGACATGGGTGTGGGCAAATAAGTGTTCAACAACGTGTGATTTCAGGGCTTCACCAGCTAAATTGATGGTTCGGACGCTCATGGGTACTGCATTAACTTCAATCAGTCTTGCGATAGCCGATGGCACGGTGTTAATCAGGCTGATGGACTGTTTTGTGATGGCTGATTCTGCGTTAACCAGCGACAACACATCAGGGACAAGGTGCACTGTACCGCCAGAGAGCAAAGGGGAAAAACATTCGTACACAGCCAGATCAAAATTCAGCGAAGTGGCAAACAACGTGTGTGCCAGTTCCGTCGGGCTGAACACTTGTTGTGCCCATGTCAGGAAATTCACGGTATTGCGGTGTTCGATTGCCACCCCTTTGGGCAGACCGGTAGATCCTGATGTGTAAATAACATACGCCAAATGGCGTGAAGTCAGCCCCAGAACCTGCATATCGGGATTGTGGTCTGGCTGTTCTGTCAGGAATGGTGTTTGGGGGCCGAGTATATTATCGAGCAGAACCTTGGGTACAGGGCTGCTCAGCTTGTCGATAAGTGCCGTTTGGGTCAGTATCACCACCGGTGCTGAATCTTCCAGCATATACGCCAGCCGTTCGGTGGGATAGGCCGGATCTAACGGCACATATGCCCCGCCGGCTTTGAGAATGGCGAGCAGGCCAACCACCATTTCGGGACGGCGCTCAACACAAATGGTCACCCGATCATCCGGGCGTACCCCCAATGCAATCAGATGATGGGCCAGACGATTGGCGTGACGGTTTAATTCGTCATAACTGAGCGTTTGGTTTTCACATATAACGGCTGTTGCAGCAGGGCATTGAGCCGCCTGAGCTTCAAATAGCTGGTGGATCAGGGCATCTTGCGGGAAATCGGCGCGGGTGGCGTTGAAATCCACCAACAATTGTTGCCGCTCCGATTCTGACAACATCGGTAAACGCGCAATGGCTTGGGTTGTATCGGTTGCCATTGCTGCCAACACTCGTTGTAAATAGCCGACCATACGCTCAACGGTGGCGGAATCGAACAGATCAGACGCATACTCCAATCCGCCAATCAGGCCAGTGTCGGTTTCAGTCAATAACAACATCAAATCAAAGTGTGCGCTATGACTTACCTGTTCAATGCGTGAGATCTGTAAGCCGGACGAAGTCTGCTCTTGAACCGGCGTATTGTCCAAGGCCAGCATCACCTGAAAAATGGGGCTGTAGCTGAGACTGCGTTCAGGCTGTAACGTTTCTACCACTTGCTCGAAGGGTAAATCCTGATGGGCATAGGCGGCGAGTGCCTGCTCCCGGACTTGGGTAAGCAGGTCAGCAACGCTGAGGTCATCACTGAGCCGGACACGCAAAGCCAGCGTATTGACAAAAAAGCCCATTAACCCTTCAAGCTCACGGTGTGGGCGATTGGCGACCGGCGTACCAATCACAATATCATCCTGACTACTGAGTCGGGCAAGGACAATACTCCAGGCTGCCAGTACCGTCATAAATAAGGTGGTGTTATGACGTTGTCCAAGTGACTTAAGTGATGTCAGTACGTTGGCATCAAGATGGAAGGGCACCTGACTGCCAACATAAGTTTGTACCGCCGGGCGTGGCCGATCAGTGGGAAGTGACAATAGGGCTGGTGCATTTTCGAGTTGTGCATACCAGAAATTCCGTTGTTCTGTAAGGTTGTCTCCCTGCAACCATTCACGCTGCCAGACAGCATAATCGACATATTGAATCGGCAAAGGCGGCAAGGGAGCGTCATAGCCGTTGAGGACGGCATGATAGAAAACATCAAATTCGCGTACTAATACACCAATAGACCAGCCATCAGTAATAATGTGATGCAGGGTGAGCAATAACACATGTTCTTCGTCGGTCAATTGCAACAATTGACCACGAATAAGCGGGCCTTGAGTAAAACCGAAAGGGGTTTGCGCCTCAAGGTCAGTGAGTTTGGTGATATGGCTGATGTGCAGAGCCGGATCGAGCTGACGCAGGTCATGGCTGGACAGGGCAAAACCAATATCAGCGGGATCGATGTGTTGGCAGGGTTGACCTTCCACCAGAACAAAACGAGTCCGTAAGCTCTCGTGGCGGGCAACCAGACGTTCCAGTGCGGTCGTCAGGGCGTGGAAGTTAAGTTCACCAGTCAGACGCAATGCCACGGGAATATGGTAAGCCAGACTTGCCGCCGGATCGAGCTGACTCAGGAACCACAAACGCTGTTGGGCAAAAGATAATGGCAATGGCTGGCTGCGGTCAGCCACGGCAATCATGGCCTGAGTGGTTGTGGCCGCCTCGGTAATGGTATGCGCCAACGCCATCAGAACAGGCTGTGCAAAGAGCTGTTGTAGCGGCAACTCCCTAGCCAGCGTCTGACGTATGCGAGCTACGAGCTGGACAGCCAGCAGGGAATGACCGCCCAGTTCAAAGAAATGGTCATGACGGCCCACTCGCTCTAATCCCAGCAAGTCTTGCCAGATTTGCGCCAAAGCGATTTCCATTTCACCGACCGGTACTGCATAACCGCGCGTCACCACGGCAGATGAATCCGGGGTAGGCAGTGCCTTACGGTCAAGTTTGCCGTTAGGCGTTAACGGGAAAGTCGCTAACGTGACAAAGGCGCTGGGCAGCATATACTCCGCCAGATGTTCGGCGAGTTGCTGACGCAGTTCAGCGGGAACCAGTTCAACCCCCTCCAGTGGACGCAGATAAGCGACCAGCCGCTTCTGGCTCCCTGTTTTTTCATAATCCCCGACTTGTTCATAAGACGTATCTTCGCGGGCGATAACTACTGCTTCACGTACCCCATGACACCGCATCAGCCGGGCCTCAATTTCCCCCAATTCAATACGGAAGCCACGTAGCTTGACCTGAAAATCATTGCGGCCGAGGTACTCGATATTGCCGTCAGACAGCCAGCGGCCGAGGTCGCCGGTTTTGTACATGCGGGCATTCGGATCGGCGGAGAAGGGGTCGGCAAGGAAACGTTCGGCAGTGAGTTCGGGGCGGTTCAAATAACCACGGGCAACCCCCGCACCCGCGATATGGATTTCTCCCGTTATGCCAGGGGGCACCGGCTGACCATACTCGTCAAGAATATAAATCCGGGTATTCGCTATCGGGCGGCCGATGGGAGGAAGCGTTGACCACTGTTCAATGTCCTTGCCCAAGGTATATGACGTTACGACATGGCTTTCTGTCGGGCCATAGTGATTATGTAACTGGCAGTGACCAGCCCGTTGCAGGAACCGCTGAATGGCGGGTGTAATACGTAATTGCTCACCGGCAGTAATAATATGAGCCAGATAAGAAAAATCGTCCTCACTGTCACTGGCGGCTTCCGCAAGGTGCTGGAGGGCAATGTAGGGAAGAAAAATACGATCAACCTGTTTTTGCCGGATCAGCCGCAGGAACTGTTGAGGCTCCCGACGCATGGCTTCATTAATCAGAATCAGGCAGCCACCTTCACACAGGGTGGTAAAGATTTCCTGAAAAGCAACATCGAATCCCAGTGCAGCAAATTGCAGGGTTTTACCGGTACCGGTGGGAGTTGAAGGGGAATGTCGGTGCCAATGCAGCAAATTTGATAACGCTGCAAGCGGCATTTCTACCCCCTTGGGTAATCCGGTTGAACCTGACGTGTAGATCACATAGGCCACATGATGTGATGCCAGCCCCAGAGCCTGAGTATCCGGATTATGAGTTGGCTGTTCAGCCAGATAAGGTTGCCGGGTATCCAGTAATACGGTTGTGTATCCGGCATCAGGTACGGCACCGTTCAGGGTTTCAGCGAGGGCCGTCTGGGTGAGTAATGCCACCGGAGCCGAATCCCTGAGCATATACGTCAGCCGTTCGGTCGGGTAGGCGGGGTCGAGCGGAACATAAGCACCACCGGCCTTGAGAATAGCGAGTAACCCCACCACCATCTCCAGACTGCGTTCAACGCAAATCGCCACCCGTTCATCCGGTCGAACACCCAGCGCAATCAGATGATGCGCTAAACGGTTGGCGCGGCGATTGAGTTCGCCATAGCTGAGTGTTTGTTCTGCAAACATCACGGCTGTGGCATCAGGCTGCTGTGCAGCCTGCGTTTCAAACAATGGATGAACTAAAGCATTTTGCGGGTAATCCGCCTGCGTGGCATTGAAATCCACCAACAATTGTTGGTGTTCTGCCAGTGGTAATATCGGTAGGTTGCGGACCTGAGTCTCCGGAGACGTGAGGGCACCTTCTATCAGTGTCATCAGGCGGGATTGGAGCGCGATGGCTTCGGCACGACTCAGATAATCGGGTGAATAATCAAACTCAAGTGTGTAAGGTTTATGGGCATCTTTACTGTTGGCGAAGGCGTATTGATGGATTGCAACGACGAGAGGGAATGGGGCACCACGTTGTATTTTTGAGTATTCGAGAGTGGTGTTTGGCATACTGGCATTCACTTCGATCTGCTCAAATGACAGCATGATATCGAATAATTGAGTTTGCCCGGTCTTTTGTTGGGCCTGTATGTGCCGGTTCAGCTCTGCAATCGGTAAACGCTGACGTTTATAGCAACGACGCAATTCTGCTGCGGTTTTTCCCATCACATCGAGGAAAGTATCATGCGGGGTGACGGTAATACCGACGGGAATAACGGATGAAAACATCCCTGCCATGCGTCTTTGTTTGACGTTTTTACGGTTGTGCACGGGGATGCCAAGAACAATTTCCTCAACATGGCTGGTGCGTGAGAAGTAACTAGCCAGAACGGCATACATAAAATGCAGGACAGATAACCCTTGTGCGGCCACAAGATCTTCAATTCGCTGATAAATCGCCTTATCCAGTTGCCAAATTAAAGGTTCAGGGTGTTCGTGTTCTGTTATTTTGTTTGAATTTGATGGTTGAATTAATGCGGGCGGTAAATTTTTATAGCGTTCCAGCCAAAATTGCCGGTCTTGTCTATAGCGTTGTGAGTTCAGGTAAGCGATGTCCTCCTTAATAAAGTCGAGATAAGAGGGAACCGCTTCGGTGAGTTCCTCACCTTTGGCTAAGTGACTATAAGTGTTGGCTATCTCTTCGGGGATAAGTCCTAACGTTATCCCGTCAGCAATCAGGTGGTGGCAACTGAACTGCCAGTACCAGCGGTTATCATTCACCCGCAGCAGCTCAAAGCGCCATAGTTCACCATTCAAATCGAACGGACGTATCAGGGCTGCCCGAATATGTTGCTCAGCAAGTTCTTCTGAATTGGCATGACCAGAGAAATCATGAATTGTTACGGAAACGGGCAAAGTGTCTGTCAGTTCTTGCAGTGGTAATTCCTGGGTATTAACGAGTCGTAAGCGCAATCCATCATGACGATTAACAACGGTTTCAAAGGCGCGTACTAACAGCGCTTCATCCAGCTCCCCCTCAATGAGAATAACTGAACCAAGATTGTAACAGGTGCTGTCAGGGCGAAGAATCTGGTCAAGCCAGACGACTTGCTGGGGAGAGCTGAGGGGAAATAGGTGAGAGGGGGAGGAAGAACAATTTTCAGACGAAAGTTGATTTTCGTTGTTAATGCGATTGCATGACATAGACATTACTTAACTCCTGCTCGCGATTCAAATAAACCAGACTAATGAATTAAATGTGGTTTATGTGACATCGCGATAAGATGAAGACGTTAAAGGATTAACCATTCAGTAACCATAAATGATTACTTTATTTTGTTAATTTCCATTATGAAAGAGCAATTCCTCATCTATTTTTGATAGAGTCTTATAAAAATTCTAATATGGCTGTCGTGATAAATAGCATGACGAATAAATTTATCTGCATATTCAACGTAATTCGTGTATGGCGGGAAAATCGTGGATGTCCAGTAATGGAAAATATTTTCTTAACTAATATTTATTAGCACCCATGTGGATTCTATGTCGATTGGTATTATGGGTTGGGGTTAAGGTGCAACCGGAAAGGCAGTGGGCGTATTTCCCTTGATGGTGGGCAAAAAAAGAATTCAAGCAGCCTGTCATAAAGGCTGCTTTGGGAGATACAGGGGAATTCTGACAGGCACAATTATGTGCGCTGTCAGTGGGGGCATTAATTTAAATATGTGCTTTTAAATGTTTGTAACATCAATAAACATTGCTTCATTAATGTTTGTCGATGATACGACCGCTTCGTTAAACGCATACTCTTCTCTTTCTCCCTCGCGGGATAATGGCAAGTTAACAAAGTCGAAAAGCGTTCTATCGGCCAATTGGCTTGGGCTGACATTTTGCAGGGATTTGAAAATACTTTCTACTCTGCCCGGTGTTTTCTTGTCCCAATCCATCAACATCGCTTTGATTGCCTTGCGCTGTAGGTTTTCTTGAGAACCACATAAATTACAGGGAATGATTGGGAATGCTTTGTATTCCGCATAGTTAATCAGATCTTTTTCCCGGCAATATGCCAGCGGTCTTATGACGACATTACGGCCATCATCAGAACGTAGCTTTGGCGGCATTGCTTTCATTCGTGAACCGTGGAACATGTTAAGAAACAGGGTTTCAACAATGTCATCCAGATGATGTCCGAGTGCAATTTTCGTCGCCCCAATTTTTTCTGCAAAAGAGTAAAGCGTGCCCCGGCGCAATCTTGAGCACAAACCACATGTGGTTTTGCCTTCCGGTACTTTTTCTTTCACTACTGAGTACGTGTCTTTGTCAACGATATAATAGGGAATATCCAGACTTTCAAAATATTGAGGTAAGATGTACTCAGGAAAACCAGGCTGTTTCTGATCAAGGTTCACTGCAACGACTTCAAATTTTATTGGCGCAGCCTTTTGCAGATTCAATAGAATATCTAACATCGCAAATGAATCTTTGCCGCCACTGATACATGCCATTACAACATCATTAGCTTCAATCATATTGTAATCAATAATAGCATTACCAACACTTCTCCTCAGTCGTTTCTGGAGCTTGTTGAATTCAAGTGTTTCTTTTCTCGTATCTTTCTGATTCATTGCGACTTCTCACCATTGCCGATCGTATCGACGATAGATTTTTTATAGGAATTTTTTGCAGGGGGGGATTATACGGATTTTTCTTTTTTTTTGAAACAGATCTGTGTCTGATCAGGCCGGATAATCGCTTAGCTTATCAACTAAAGTTAATTTTATTGGGAATGGCTCAAACAAGGTATTGTTAATCAAATAGAAGTAAGAAAATATGAGGCCAGCAAAACTGGCCTCATTAATTGTAATCAAATTAACTTATATTATCTTTAATTGATAATGTATTGATTATTTCCGTGCTGATAATGGGAGCGGCTTCTATAATATTCTCATGATAAAAATCATCAACCAATGTAATTATTAATGGATTGTCTGTAAATTGAGAAATATTATTATCCGGTATTTTTCTTATTAATTGATTAAGCTCAAATCCAACACCTTCTTTATAGTATGGGTTTGTTCTGCCCGCTTTAAATAAGGTGATATCTGTATGTGTTAGTTTCCCGCTTAAATTACCATTCCCTATTTCAAGCTCAAGTGGTATTGCACTCAATACTGTATTGATATAAGCATCGCCTGCCCCCATTTCCTGCAATTTTCTGGTGGCTTTCTTATATTCACTTGGCATATCCAGTTTATTCTTAAGGTTTTTTATCGCATCGTTATTGATGACAGTATCTAATAAGAACAAATGAATCTCTTTTGCGCCTAGCTGTTCTAACTGAAATGCAATTTCCATAGCTAATTGCCCTCCCAATGACCAACCTAATATGCGAATAGGTTGGTCAATAGCAGTTTCTGTCAGGATTAACTCCATATAAATTTGAGTTATCTTCTGTAGAGAGTCTGTTTGATTATCCAAGCAGTGATTATAATTATTGATGCCTATGCAGTTATACGCATCAGATAAGGTATTTGCCAGAGAGGTATATACTTCACTACCGCTATTAGCCGGATGAACCATAAACAGTTTATTGGTTGCCGTTGATTCTGGTGTTAAGAAATTAAGTAAATCAGGTTTAACACTGCCTGTTTCCAGCCATTGAACCAACAAATCAATACATTTGTAGCTAAACAGAATATTTAAAGGAATATCAACGTCTGTTTCATTGCGCATTGCGGCGGTCAGTTTAATCGCCGTTAAGGAATTGCCACCAAGGCGGAAGAAGTTATCTTCAATGCCAACCTGCTCCAGCCCCAATATTTCCTGCCAAATAGCACACAGTCGGGTTTCCAGTGCATTACGGGGAGCAACATAACTGTCCTGTGTCCCCCATACCGGCTCCGGCAGGGCTCGGCGGTTCAGCTTGCCGTTCAGGGTCAGCGGCACAGACGCAATGCGGGTAAAACTGGCGGGCAGCATATATTCCGGCAGGCGGGCAGAAAGGTGCTTAATCAGGGTTTCATCGGACAGGACTTCCTCTGCCACCAGATAGGCGGCCAGCACTCTATTCCCTTGGTGTTCGCGGTCAATCACCACGGCCTGTTTCACCTGCGGATGAGAAGCGAGGGCGTTTTCGATTTCCCCCAGTTCAATGCGGTAACCGCGGATTTTGACCTGAAAATCATTGCGTCCCAGATATTCCAGATTGCCGTCCGGTCGCCAGCGCACCCGGTCGCCGGTTTTGTACAGGCGGGTATAGCCTCTGGCTTTGTCCTCTGCGCTGGCAAAGGGGTTTTCCACAAAACGCTCTGCGGTCAGTTCAGGCCGGTTCCAGTATCCCCGCGCCAGTCCCGCACCGCCGATGTACAGTTCTCCCGGTGCACCGACAGGAGCCGGATGACCGTCATCATCAAGAACATACAGACGGGTATTGTCGATGCCTTTACCGATGGCTCTGTCCCCGTCCTGTAATAAGTGCTGGGTCGCACAGACGGTGATTTCAGTGGGACCATACTGATTAAACAGGGTGATCCCTGAACGTAAACTCAGGGCATTCAGGGCCTCCCCGCCCGTATGGATAACCTGCAAGGCGGACTGGAATAATTCAGCGGAAAAATGGTTCATCAAGGCCGTTGGAATAAACGCCTTGGTAATGTCATGGGTATTGATGAATGCCAACAGTTGTTCACTGTCTTTGGTCACCGAAGCGGGGGCAATAAACAGGGAAGCTCCCGTTATCAGAACAGGGAAAATCTCAAAGACAGAGGCATCAAAGACGTAATTGGAGAAAAACAGCGCCTTGGTTTGCGGGCACAATAAATGTGTTCTGGCAATAAACCGGGCTAAGTTATTGACGCTGGTATGCTCAATCATCACGCCTTTTGGCTGCCCGGTGGTGCCGGAGGTGTAGATGATATAGGCCAAATCGGTCGGTTTATTGATCGGTGCCGGATTGTCCACGGCCCGGCCAGCGGTGACGGTCGGGTCATCTGTGGCTATCAGTGTCGGCTGTTCAGCGAATGTTTGGGTATATGCAGCCAGTGCAGCCAAATGATGTTGCTGAGTCAATACGCATGAGGTCTGGGTATCCTGCATAATAAAATTGACGCGTTCCGCAGGGTATTCCGGTGAAATGGGCACATAAGCACCGCCGGCTTTCAGTACTGCCAACATACTGATCACCATTTCCGGACTGCGGTCAAGATACAGGGCGATTGGCGTATCGGCTTGCAGTGGTGCATTACGCTGTTGTTGATCGTATTGCTGTTTATAATGCCCGCAGATAGTGTGTGCCAACTGGTTCGCCCGTTCGTTGAGCTGGCGGTAGGTTAGCGTTTCCCCCTCAAACACCAGCGCCACGTTATCCGGCGTGCTTTCCACCTGAGCTTCAAACAACTGTTGCAGGGTTTTATCCTGCGGGTAGGGAACATCGGTCTGGTTCCAGATGTGCAGCAGGGTATGGCGCTCTTCTTCACTGAGGAATGTCATGGACGTATGTGGCTGGTGTGGGTCACAGGCCACGATGTGCAGAATGCGTTCAAGCTGACCAAGCAAACGTTGTGCCTGTTCCCCGGTTATCCAATCTTCGCCGTAACTTAATTTCACTATCAGGCGATTATCTTGCTCATAAGCCATCAGCGACAACGGATAATCCACTTTTTCGATAGCCTGACGGAACACCAGAGTGTTCTCAATTCCTTCCTCATTTTCGCTCACTACTGGGTCAGGGTAGTTTTCAAAGATCAACAGGCTATGGAATAACCGTTCCCCATCGGGCTGTAAGCTGGCAAGTGATACGGCACTGTGGCTGTTAAGTGCGGCGATATCCTTCTGTATGTCTTGTAAAACCGTAGCTATATTTCCTGCCGGAGTCCATTGCACTGCTAATGGCAGGGTATTGATATACAGGCCAACACTGGACTCGATTCCATCCACCGGCACATCACGCCCGGATACAGTCGTGCCGACAATGGTCTGTTCATCCCCGCTGTAATTGTGTAGCAATTTATGCCAGGCAAATTGCAGTACCACATTCAGAGTCACACCTTGTTCGCGACACATTTTTTTAAGCAGATGGTAAGCGTTTCCTTGTACGGTAATCGCTTTTCCCGCTGGTTTTTTAATCGCTTTTATTTGCGTTAAATCAATGTCGTGATTTAACAGAGCCGAAAGATCATTGGCTCTGTGAAATTGTGTTTTGCATTCATCCCAATAAGCCTCAGATTCTGCTCTATGATCCAAATGGTATTGTTGGGTTGCCAGATAAGCTTTGTCTAACGTTATCTGGGGGGCCCGTCCTTGTATCAGCTCGTTGTAATATTCATGCACAGCCTGTAATAAAATCGGGTTACTCCAACCGTCAGTAATCGAGTGGTGTTGAGTGATGAGAACCGTTACTAACTGTTCATTCTGTTTAATTAAGGTGAAGCGGATTAAACCGGGTTGACTTAAATCAAAAGACAGATTGCGGTCATGTTGTTGAATCGCTTCAATCGCTTTGTTTCTGGCTTCTTCTGGTAATTGGCTGATATCCTTGATGGTGAAATTTGCCGCACCAAGACTTGCGCCCTCAGTCACAATCTGCAAGGCTTCCTCTTCCCAGTTAAATGCGGTTCTGAGGATGGGGAAGCGCAGTGAAGCCAGCGCCCAGGCTTGCTGGTAAGCGGTAAGATCCAGTTGTGTGCGGTAATCCAACAGCAGTTGCACGCGATAGGCATCATCCTGTGGTTGAGCCAGATGATGATAAATAAATCCCTGCTGCAAGCTGGTAGCAGGATACAGCGCTTCAATGTGATACATCTTCTGAAGGCGACGCAGAAGCTTAATGGAAATTCCTTTAATGCCATAATCATGGGGGGTTTTTATTCCACCCGATTGAGCCTGTTTCTGGCCTGCCATGATGACAGAATTGAGTGCCTGTTCAAATGCGGTGATAAATACCTGCGTCTGAGCCTGTGGCAAGTGCGAGCTGACACTAAACTGCAATCTTCCCGCTTGAATCAGGCCATTAATATTCAACAACAAATGACTACGATTATCGTCTGCCGCTACGGTTCCACAATCGTCATTGGTCAGTGACCAGTTTTGCTCATCCTCTCCGCTTAATTTGCCGAGGTAGTTAAAGCTGATCGCTGGAAGCTCATCGGTCAGGTAACCTGCCTGACATAACGTCCCATAACCAATACCTTTGTTTGGTATAGCACGGAGCATCTCTTTGGTGTGAATAATGGTTTCCGCAATATCATCCTGCATTGCCAGACGAACAGGATACACAGTTGTAAACCAACCGATGGTTTCGGAGACATCCAGTGTGTTGTCGATGGCTTCCCGTCCATGACCTTCAAGTATGATGTGGTTAACAGGGCGCGAGAAGATGGCCTGTAATGCCAACGTCAGGGCACTGAGAAGCAGGTCATTGATTTCGGTGTGGTAACCGGCATTGGCTTCACGCAACAGAATATCGGTTAATTCAACGGAAATACCCAACATATGTTGACTGCTTTCATCTGAAACAGAGTGAATCTGGTTCTCTGCCATCACTTGTTGCCAGTAGGGAATTTCCTGTTGGTGGTGTTCTGCATAGTGATGGACAGCATTGACCCACTGCCGGTAGCTACTGGTTTTCGCTGGCAGTGTTTCACCCTGTAACAATCTGCGTATATCCTCAGCAATAATTCGCCAGGACACTACGTCAATAATCAGATGGTGAAATGCGAAAAATAGCCGGGCGCTGCCGTCGGTATATCCGGTCAGATGAGCGGCTTGCCATAATGGACCGTTATTGTAATTAAAATCACTCTGCCATTGGGTCAATTGCTGGTGTAACTCAGCCTTATCTGACTGACTGACGCCACTCTGTCGCAAAGGCGGCAACCAGGATGGCATATCTGCGTGGTAGCATTGATGGTAACGGCCTTCTGTACTGACAAAGTGGGCACGTAACATATCATGTCGCTCAACCAGTACTATCAGGGCCTGTTCAATAGCGGCGTGGCTAATGTTACCGGGCAGTCGGATCATAAATGCCTGATTCCAATGATGTGGACTCGACAAATTCCAGTTGAAGAAATCTTGCTGGATAGGTAACAGACCAAACTCTCCGCTTAATAATCCCTGTTCTGCAACAATGGCTACCGTGGATGACGCTTGTGTCAGGAGTTGCGCCAGCCTTGCTACTGTTGGTGCTTCAAAAATCGATTTGACTTGCAGGGAGAAACCCGCCAATCGCAGTTTGGAAACTAATCGGATACTGACAATGGAATCACCGCCGATACGGAAGAAGTTATCCTCAATGCCAACACGTTCTAAATCTAATACTTCCTGCCAGATGATACATAGCTGGGTTTCCAGTGCATTGCGGGGAGCGACATAATTGTCCCGATTTTCCCATGTTGGTTCTGGCAGGGCACGGCGATTCAGCTTGCCGTTCAGGGTCAGCGGCACAGATTCAATGCGGGTAAAACTGGCAGGCAGCATATAATCTGGCAAACGGTCGAAGAGGTAATCAATCAGGGTATCATCAGACAGGGCTTCCTCTGCCACCAGATAGGCGGCCAGTACTTTATTCCCTTGGTGTTCGCGGTCAATCACCACGGCCTGTTTCACCTGCGGATGAGCAGCGAGGGCGTTTTCGATTTCCCCTAATTCAATGCGGTAACCACGGATTTTGACCTGAAAGTCATTGCGTCCCAGATATTCCAGATTGCCGTCCGGTAGCCAGCGCACCAAATCGCCGGTTTTGTACAGGCGGGTATAGCCTCTGGCTTTGTCTTCTGCGCTGGCAAAGGGATTCTCCACAAAACGCTCTGCGGTCAGTTCAGGCCGGTTTAAATATCCCCGTGCCAGTCCTGCTCCACCAATATACAGTTCTCCGGGTGCCCCGATTGGAGACAGGTTACCCTGTTTATCAATGACATACAGACGGGTGTTATTAATAGCCTTGCCAATATTCGTTGCGATGTCCCCGTTTTGGTATTCTTTCACGGTTGTACAGACAGTCGCTTCTGTTGGGCCATAACCATTTAACATACAAGCGTTTTTACTGAAATGCTCAAGGAAGTCTAATGTTGGCGATTCGCCCGCTGTCACTAATGTTTGTAAGGAGGGTAAGTCAGTGCCGTTTAATAATTTCAGTATCACGGGCGGTAAGATGGCTATTTCAATGCCTTCCCGCTGAATGAGTTTTTCAACCGCAGGGGCATTGCGTTCTGTTTCACTGCAAATGTAAATGGTAAGACCGTTAAATAAACTGAAAAACAGTTCAAAAGCGGAGCCATCAAAGACATAAGCGGCAAACATTAATGCTTTTTTTCGCGTTGCGACATTAAGAATTTTGGTTTGTGCCTCAGCTAAATGAGCAACATTTTTATGCTCAATCATGACGCCTTTTGGCTGCCCGGTAGTACCTGAGGTGTAGATGATATAAGCCAAATCGGTCGGTTTATTGATCGGTGCCGGATTGTCCACGGACTGGCCTGCGGTGATGCTCTGGTCATCTGTGGCTATCAGTGCCGGCTGTTCAGCGCATGTTTGGGTATAGGCAGCCAGTGCAGCCAAATGATGTTGCTGAGTCAATACGCATGAGGTCTGGGTATCTTGCAGAATAAAATTGACGCGTTCCGCAGGGTATTCCGGTGAAATGGGTACATAAGCGCCCCCCGCTTTCAGCACCGCCAGAATACTGATAACCATTTCCAGACTGCGATCGAGATAGAGGGCGATCAATGTTCCGGCTGGCATCGGTGCATTTTTTTGTTGCTGGTAATGTTCGCGGAGGGTACTTGCCAGCCGGTTCGCCCGTTTGTTGAGCTGGCGGTAGGTTAGCGTTTTTCCCTCAAACACCAGTGCCACATCGTTTGGGGTTATTTCCACCTGTGCTTCAAACAACTGTTGCAGGGTTTTGTCCTGCGGATAGGGGGCATCAGTCTGGTTCCAGCTGTGCAGCAGGGTATGGCGCTCTTCCTCACTGAGGAACATTATTGATGTATGCGGCTGGTGTGGCTCACAGGCCACGGCGTGCAGAATGCGCTCAAGCTGACCGAGCAAACGCAGTGCCTGTTTATCTGTCAGCCAATCTTCACTATAACCCAGTTTTATGACTAAACTGTCATCTTGCTCATAGCCCATTAATGACAACGGATAATCTGTTTTTTCGATGCCTTGGCGGAACGTTAGTGTATTTTCGATACCTTCTTGATTTTCATGGGCTGCGGGAGAAGGATAATTCTCAAAGACCAGCAGGCTGTGGAATAAACTTTCTCCATCGGGTTGCAGGCTGACAAGTGATACAGCACTGTGACTGTTGAGTGCCGCGATGTCCTTTTGTATGTCTTCTAACACGCTGATAATACTGTTTGCCTTGTTCCACTGAACCATCAACGGCAAGGTATTAATATACAAACCGACACTGGACTCAATCCCTTCCACCGGCACATCACGCCCGGACACAGTCGTACCAACAATAGTTTGGTCATCGCCAGTATAAAGATGTAATAATTTATGCCAGGCAAATTGCAGTACCACATTGAGCGTAACGCCTTGTGTCCGGCACGTGTCTTTTAGCTGTTCATAAATGCTTCCCTGTATAGTGAGTATCTGTTCAGCAGGCTTTTCAACGGCTTTTATCTGCGTTAAGTCAGTGTGATGACTTAACAGAGCTGAAAGATCATTAGCTCCCTGAAATTGTGCTTTACATTCAGTCCAATAGGCTTCTGATTCGGCTTTATGATCCAGATGGTATTGTTGGGTTGCCAGATAAGCCTGTTCCACTACAACTTGTGGTATTTGTCCCTTTATCAGTTGGTTGTAATATTCATGTACAGCCTGTAATAAAATCGGGTAACTCCAGCCATCAATAATGCAGTGATGCAGAGTGATTAACACGGTTATTAGCCGCTCATCCTGTTTGATAAAAGTGAAACGGATTAATCCGGGCTGATTTAAATCAAAAGGCAGATTGCGGTCATTTTGTTGGATCGCTTTAATTGCTTTGTTGCGGTCTTCTTCTGGTGATTGAGTGATATCCAGAGTAGTAAAATTCGTTGGGCCAATACTGGAACCCGTTGTGATTATCTGTAAAATCTCGCCTTCCCAATCAAATGCGGTTCTGAGGATAGGGAAGCGCAGTGAAGTCAGTGACCAGGCTTGCTGATAGACAGCAAGATCCATATGGGTGTGGTAATCCAACAGGAGTTGTACACGGTAGGCATCATCCTGGGGTTGGGCCAGATAATGATAAATAAACCCCTGTTGCAGGCTGGTGGCGGGAAATATCATTTCAATGTTATTCCCAGAGGATGTGGCGGGCCAATCAGAACCAGCATGATTTTCACTAAAGGTGAAATGTTTAAAATCCTCTTCGGAGAAGATATTTCTCTCATTTAATAAATCTAATATGTTTTCCCTTTTCTCTTTAACTCTGTCGATAAGTTGAACAGGGGGAGCCTCCCCTGTAAATGCCAGTTTCAACTTATTCTCACAAGCCCATACTGCGACATGATTTTTCTTGAGTTCGTTTAATAGCATCAACATTTTTTACACGTCCAAAATTGTTTTCTTTTGTGGGTGGAGGTGCGAATTTTCATTATTCACATGACCAAAACGATGAGTGAGCTGGTTTAGCTGCTCCATCGAAACGCCCTTGATACCGTAATCACTGGAGGTTTTTATTCCTCCTGCCTGAGCCTGTTTCTGACCCGTCGCGGTGATGTTATTGAGCGCTTGTTCAAATGCCTTGATAAACACCGTTGTCTGGGATGGGGGCAGACGGGAATCCACACTAAATTGCAGTTTTCCTGCCAGAACTGCGCCGTTGATGCCCAACAGTAAATGGCTGTCGTTTTCGCTGGCGATCATATCCCCGCAACCATCGCTGGTTATGAGCCAGTCTTGATGGCTGGCTCCTCCTAATTGTCCGAGGTAGTTGAAACTGATGGTCGGCAAATCGCCTGTCAGATATCCCGCCTGATGTAATGCGCCGTAGCCAATGCCTTTGTTTGGTATGCCACGAAGCATCTCTTTGGTGTGAATAATGGTTTCTGCAATCTCAGCCTGCATTTCCAGACGAACGGGGTACATGGTTGTAAACCAACCAACGGTTTCGGAAAGATCCAATGTGTTATCAATGGATTCCCGCCCATGACCTTCCAGAAGAATGTAGTTTACATCTCGTGAGAAAGTTTCCTGCAAGGCCAGTGTCAGTGCGCCCAGCAGTAAGTCGTTAATTTCAGTGTGGTAACCGGTGTTGGCTTCGTGTAGCAGGATGTTCGTCATCTCAGCAGAAATGCTTAACCCGTGCTGGGTGATGCTGTCCAGCGCTGGTTTGAGGTTGTTTCCTGCTGCCGTTTGTTGTGCCATCATCCGCTGCCAGTAGGGCACTTCATCTTGGTGTTGCTCTGCATAATGATGGACAGCGGTCACCCATTGCCGGTAACTGCTGGTCTTCGCTGGCAAAGCCATGCCCTGCAATAACAGACGTATATCTTCAGTAATAATGCGCCACGACACGGCATCAATAATCAGGTGGTGGAATGCGAAGAATAACCGGGTACTGCCATCAGCGTATCCGGTCAGGTGAGCAGCCTGCCATAATGGCCCGTGATGGTAATCAAACCCACTTTGCCATTGGGTCAATTGTTGATGTAATTCAGCTTCTGAGAACTTACTGACATCACAGTGCAGTAATGCCGGCAGACAGGGCGCTGTTTTCGCAGAGTAACACTGGCGGTAGCCATTTTCAGTATGTGCAAAACGGGTACGCAACATATCATGCCGCTCAGTCAGGCTTATTAAAGCTTGCTCAATATCCGCCTGTTTGATGCCTCCGGGAAGCCGGAGCATAAATGCCTGATTCCAATGGTGCGGATTCGATAAGCTCCAGTCGAAGAAAGTTTGCTGGATAGGCAATAAACCAAATTCCCCGCTTAATAATCCCTGTTCTGCAATGACTTTTGCTGTAGATGATGATAATGCCAGCAGTTGGGCTAACCGGGCCACCGTGGGTGCCTCAAAAATCGATTTAACCTGAAGGGAAAAGCCAGCCTGACGCAGTTTGGAAACCAGCTGGATACTGACAATCGAATCACCCCCAATGCGGAAAAAGTTATCCTCAATGCCAATGTGTTCCAGCCCCAATACCGCCTGCCAAATGGCACATAGCTGGGTTTCCAGTTCATTGCGGGGTGCAACATAGTTGTCCCTGTTTCCCCAGATTGGCTCTGGCAGGGCGTGGCGATCCACTTTGCCGTTCCGGGTCAGGGGAATGGATTCAATGCGGGTAAAGCTGGCAGGTAGCATATATTCCGGCAGGCGGGAGGAGAGATATCTGATCAGGGTGTCATCAGCCAGTGCACTCTCTGTGACCAGATATGCGACCAGTACTTTATTCCCGTTATGCTCATGGATAATCACCACCGCTTGTTTGACTTGTGGATGGGAAGCAAGGGCATTTTCGATTTCCCCCAGCTCAATGCGGAAACCGCGCAGCTTGACCTGAAAATCATTGCGGCCAAGGTATTCGATATTTCCGTCCGGCAGCCAACGACCGAGATCACCGGTCTTGTACATGCGGGCATCCGGTTCCGGAAAGAAGGGATCTGGCAGGAAACGCTCTGCTGTCAGTTCAGGGCGGTTCAGATAGCCACGGGCGACACCCGTTCCGCCGATATGAATTTCACCGATTGCACCCACCGGAACAAGCTGCCCATGAGGATCAAGCAAATAAATCCGGGTATTACCGATGGGGCGGCCAATCGGGATTGACTGGCCCATATCGACAAGGGAAGTAATAGCATAAGTGGTGGCAAAGGTTGTCGTTTCTGTCGGGCCATAGCCGTTAATCAGATGTACAGGCGAAGTTTCTGCCAGTTGCACTTGCCTTATCTTCTGTGGATTGAGTACATCCCCGCCGACAAGCAGGTAGCGCAGTTGCCCGAACACCGGGAGAAGCGTATCAAGGTACTCGTTAAACAAACCAACGGTTAACCATAACGCGGTGACTTTTCCCTCGATTAAGGTGTGACGGAAGCGTACCGGTTCGAGTAACACTGACGATGGAACAATATACAGGCATCCGCCGTTGAGCAGGGCAGACCAAATCTCCCATGTGGCGGCATCGAATGAGGTATTGGCACAATGGGCGATGCAGTCATCGGGACCAATGTCGGCAAAGCCACTATTGATAATCAGGCGCAGTACATTGCGGTGCTCGACCATCACCCCCTTGGGCAGTCCGGTAGAACCAGAGGTGTAGATCACATAGGCCAGATGGCGTGATGTCAGCCCCAGAGCCTGTGTATCCGGATTAATGTCCGGCAGGGTTTTATTATCGAATACAGTTTCAAAGAGTGGGGCCTGATTATCGAGCAACACGGTGTTATCGATCAAAGTCATGGGGATGTCACTGGTCAGTTTCTCGGCCTGTGCTGTCTGAGTCAGTAAAACCACCGGCCTGGAATCTTCCAGCATATAGGCCAGCCTTTCAGCCGGATAAGTCGGATCGAGCGGCACATAAGCCCCGCCCGCCTTGAGGATAGCGAGCAATCCCACCACCATGTCCGGACTGCGCTCAAGACAAAGAGCGACCAAATCATCCGGACGCACCCCTAACGCAATGAGATGATGCGCCAGACGGTTAGCACGCCGGTTGAGTTCGCCATAGCTCATTCTTTGATCTTCAAATATGACGGCGGTGGCATCGGGGTTTTGGGCTGCCTGAGCTTCAAACAACTGTTGCAGGGTTTTGTCCTGCGGATAGGGAACATCGGTCTGGTTCCAGGTGTGCAGCAGGGTATGACGGTCTTGTGCAGGCAGGATATCAAGCTCAGACAGAGATTGTTTCTGGTTTGCCACCAATGCGGCCAGCACCCGTTGGTAGATACCCACCAACCGCACGATGGTTTCCTCGTCAAACAGGCTGACCGCGTAATTCAGACAACCCGTAATATCGGTTTGTCTGTCTGACAAAAACAGGCTCAGGTCAAACTTGGCGGGACTATCTAGAGAGTCGTCCAGTACAACCGGATTAAACGGCAGGGGGGTTTCGTTTGGCAGGCTCTCACCAAAACTTTGCAAGCTGAACATCACCTGAAAAATCGGGTGGCGAGAGGTGTCACGTTCAATTCCCAGTGTTTCAACCAGATGTTCAAACGGCATATCCTGAAAGTTCTTGGCTTCGGTCACCAACTTATGAGTCTGTTTAATCAGGCTTTCCACACTGGCAGTTTGTTGAAGCTGTGTTCTTAAGGCCAGTGAGTTGACGAACATACCAATCAGGGACTGAGTTTGAGCATGGTGTCGGTTATCGGTAGGAGTACCCAGTACGATATCATCCTGTCCGGATAATTTTGCCAGCGTGACATAAAAGCCACTGAGCAGCACAGTATATAAGGTGGTTTCCTGAGTTTTAGCCAATGTTCTTAGCTGCTCGGACAGCGTTGTATCCAGCGTAAAGTTGAAATCCCGTCCTTGATAATTCACCTGAGCGGGTCTGGGGTGGTCTGTCGGTAAAGCCAGTGGTTCATAGCCGGACAGGGTTTGCTGCCAGTAAGTAAGCTGGCGTTCACGCACTTCACCCTGTAAATATTCCCGTTGCCATGCGGCGTAGTCGCCATAGGTGATATCCAGAGGCGCCAGTTGGCTGTCACGGCCTTCTGACAAGGAATGGTAAATCTCTGCCAGTTCATCCAGAAAAATATCAATGGACCAGCCATCAATGGCGATGTGGTGCCACAACATTAACAGGTAATGTTTATCGCTCACTTGCTTATTGATCAAATGATAGTGACACAAACGCAGGCTCGGTTCGGTAGCCAGATCAAAGGGGGTGGCTATTTCAGCGTGAACCATGCTCAGAAGCGTGCCGGTATCTCCACAGGATTGTGACTTGATAATTAAATTATCGCCCGACATTTGTTGGTAAATCTGTCCCTTATCATTATTGGGATAGATCATCTTCATCACGGAATGGCGTTCAACCAGCCGGTTAATGGCGGTTTCTAACAAGGGCAGACAGGCATCGTTATCCAGCTCAACCAGATAAGGGATGTGGTAGGCGTTAGTGCCTTGTTCAAACTGCTCGATAAATAACATCCGCTCCTGAGCAAACGATAAAGGGTAATGTTCTAATGCAAGGTGAGGGATGATCGTATGGGGCTGCTGTCCTGAGTGAGTGACCAAGCCAGCGATGGTTTTCAGCTCAAACAATTGCGCCAGTGATACTTCCATTGTCAGGGTTCGGCGAATAGCTGCCGTGAGCTTAATTGCCGTGAGGGAGTTACCGCCAATGCGGAAGAAGTTATCTTCAATGCCAACACGTTCTAAATCTAATACTTCCTGCCAAATGGTACATAGCTGGGTTTCCAGTACATTACGGGGAGCGACATAATTGCCCCGATTTTCCTGTGTCGGTTCCGGTAAGGCGCGGCGATCTAACTTGCCGTTCAGGGTCAGCGGCACGGACGCAATGCGGGTAAAACTGGCAGGCAGCATATATTCCGGCAAACGGTCGAAGAGGTAATTAATCAGGGTTTCATCAGACAGGGCTTCCTCTGCCACCAGATAGGCGGCCAGTACTTTATTCCCTTGGTGTTCGCGGTCAATCACCACGGCCTGTTTCACCTGCGGATGAGCAGCGAGGGCGTTTTCGATTTCTCCCAGTTCAATGCGGTAACCGCGGATTTTGACCTGAAAGTCATTGCGTCCCAGATATTCTAGATTGCCGTCCGGTAGCAAGCGCACTAAATCGCCGGTTTTGTACAGGCGGGTATAGCCTCTGGCTTTGTCTTCTGTGGTGGCAAAGGGATTCTCCACAAAACGCTCTGCGGTCAGTTCAGGCCGGTTTAAATATCCCCGTGCCAGTCCTGCTCCACCGATGTACAGTTCTCCGGGTGCCCCGATTGGAGACAGGTTACCGTGTTTATCAAGGACATACAGATGGGTGTTATTAATAGCCCGGCCAATATTCGTTGCGATGTCCCCGTTTTGGTATTCTTTCACGGTTGTACAGACAGTCACTTCTGTTGGGCCATAAGCATTTAACATACAAGCGTTTTTACTGAAATGCTCAAGGAAGTCTAATGTGGGCGATTCTCCCCCCGTAACTAATCTTTGTAAGGAGGGTAAGTCCGCACCGTTTAATAATTTCAGTATCACGGGCGGTAAGATGGCTATTTCAATGCCTTCCCGCTGAATGAGTTTTTCAACCGCAGGGGCATTGCGTTCTGTTTCACTGCAAATGTAAATGGTAAGACCGTTAAATAAACTGAAAAACAGTTCAAAAACAGAGCCATCAAAGACATAAGCGGCAAACATTAATGCTTTTTTTCTCTTTGTGACATTAAGAATTTTGGTTTGTGCCTCAGCTAAATGAGCAACATTTTTATGCTCAATCATGACGCCTTTTGGCTGACCGGTGGTGCCGGAGGTGTAGATGATATAGGCCAAATCGGTCGGTTTGTTGATCGGTGCCGGGTTTTCCACGGGCCGGCCAGCGGTGACTGTCGGGTCATCTGTGGCTATCAGTGCCGGCTGTTCAGCAAATATTTGGGTATAGGCAGCCAGTGCAGCCAAATGATGTTGCTGAGTCAATACGTACGAGGTCTGGGTATCTTGCAGAATAAAATTGACGCGTTCCGCAGGGTATTCCGGTGAAATGGGCACATAAGCACCCCCCGCTTTCAGCACTGCCAACATACTGATCACCATTTCCAGACTGCGGTCGAGATAGAGGGCGATCAGTGTACCGGCTGGCATCGGTGCATTTTTTTGTTGCTGGTAATGTTCGCGGAGGGTACTTGCCAGCCGGTTCGCACGTTCGTTGAGCTGGCGGTAGGTTAGCGTTTCCCCCTCAAACACCAGCGCCTCATCGTTTGGCGTGATTTCCACCTGAGCTTCAAACAACTGTTGCAGGGTTTTATCCTGCGGGTAGGGGGCATCAGTTTGGTTCCAGGTATGCAGCAGGGTATGACGCTCTTCCTCACTGAGGAACATTATTGATGTATGCGGCTGGTGTGGCTCACAGGCCACGGCGTGCAGAATGCGCTCAAGCTGACCAAGCAAACGTTGCGCCTGTTTATCTGCCAGCCAGTCTTCACCATAACCTAATTTTATGACTAAACTGTCATCTTGCTCATAGCCCATTAATGACAACGGATAATCCACTTTTTCGATGGCCTGGCGGAACTTCTGGGTATTCTCAATCCCTTTCTCGTTTTCGCTCACTACAGGAACCGGGTAGTTTTCAAAGACGAACAGGCTATGGAATAACCGTTCTCCATCCGGCTGCAAGCTGGCGAGTGATACGGCACTGTGGCTGTTGAGTGCGGCGATATCTTTCTGTATGTTTTGTAAAACCGCAGTGATACTGTCCGACTGAGTCCACTGCACCATCAACGGCAAGGTATTAATATACAAACCAACACTGGACTCAATGCCATCCACCGGTACATCACGGCCTGAAACGGTGGTGCCTACGATGGTCTGTTCATCCCCGGTGTAACTGTGCAGTAATTTATGCCAGGCAAATTGCAGGACTACACTGAGCGTAATGCCCTGCATCCGACACATGCTCTTTAGTTGCCCATAAAAATCTTCCTGTACAGTGAGCATCTGTTCGGCTGGTTTTTCGACGGTTTTAATCTGTGTCAAATCAGCGTGATGACTTAACAGAGCGGACAAATCATTAGTTTCCCGGAAATGCGTTTTACGCTCAGTCCAATAGGCTTCAGATTCAGCCTGATGCGCCAGATAGTATTGCTGGGTTGCCAGATAAGCCTGTTCCACGACGATCTGAGGATTTTTTCCTTGTACCAGAGCGTTGTAATACTCATGTACCGCTTGTAATAAAACAGGGCCGCTCCAGCCGTCGATAATCGAGTGGTGTTGCGTGATCAGTATTGTTACCAACTGTTCATGTTGTTTGATGAACGTAAAGCGGGTTAAGCCGGGCTTATTTAAATCAAAAGGCAGGGTACGGTCATGCTGTTGGATCGCTTCAATCGTCCGATCCTTCTCTTCTTCTGGTAATTGACTGATATCCCTGATGGTGAAATCAGCCGGGCCAAGGCTTGGACCCTCAGTCACAATCTGCAAAATTTCCCCTTCCCAATCAAATGCGGTTCTGAGGATAGGGAAGCGCAGTGAAGCCAGCGTCCAGGCTTGTTGATAGGCGGCAAGATCGATATTGGTGTGATAATCCAATAATAGTTGCACACGATAGGCATCATCCCGTGGTTGAGCCAGATGATGATAAATGAGTCCTTGCTGCAAACTGGTGGCAGGGTACAGGGTTTCCACCTGATAGCTTTGCTGCAGATGTTTTAGGCGTTCAATTGAAACGGCTTTAAATTCATAATCACTGGGTGTTTTTATTCCGCCCGATTGAGCCTGTTTCTGTCCGGCAGTGATGACATGATTGAGGGCTTGCTCAAAAGCGGTGATAAACATTTGCGTCTGGTCTGATGGCAAACGGGACACTACGCTGAATTGCAGTCTTCCCGCCTGAACAGCACCATTGATATCCAGCAGTAAATGACTGCCGTTCTCGCTGGCGATCATCGAGCCACAGCTATCGTCGGTCAGCGCCCAATCCTGATGATTGGCTTGTCCCGTCTCACCGCCCAATTTGCCGAGGAATTGACCGAGATAGTTAAAGCTGATGGCTGGTAAATCACCGGTCAGGTATCCCGCCTGATGTAAAGCACCGTAGCCAATACCCCTATTGGGGATAGCACGAAGCATCTCTTTGGTGTGAATAATAGTTTCTGCAATATCATCCTGCATGGTCAGACGAACAGGGTACACGGTCGTAAACCAACCGACGGTTTCTGAAACATCCAGCGTATTGTCAATGGCTTCCCGTCCATGCCCTTCAAGAATGATGGTGTTCACCGGCTGGGCGAAGGTTGTCTGCAAGGCCAGTGTGAGGGCGCTGAGCAATAGGTCATTGATTTCAGTGTGGTAACCTGAGTTGGCTTCACGCAGCAGGGTACTGGTCAGTTCGGATGATATGCTCAGCCGTTGCGAGTTGATTTCTCCCATCGCCGGATAGCTTTCTTTCCCTGCCATGACACCCTGCCAGTAAGGCACTTCGTCTTGATGCTGTACGGCATAGCGCTGGACAGCAGTGACCCATTGCCGGTAACTGCTGGTTTTCGCTGGCAGCGTTATGCCTTGCAGTAGCAGGCGCATATCTTCAGCGATAATTCGCCACGATACGGCATCAATAATCAGGTGGTGAAAGGCGAAAAATAACCGGGCACTGCCGTCGGCATAGCCGGTCAGGTGGGCGGCCTGCCATAACGGCCCCTCATAATAATCAAAACCACTCTGCCATTGGGTCAGTTGCTGGTGTCGCTCAGCGTCATCCAGCTCACTCACATCACAATGCAGTAATTCAGGCAGCCAGAAGGGCATTCCTGCGTGATAGTACTGACGATGGCCCTGTGCTGTGTCGATAAAACGGGCACGTAACATATCATGTCGCTCGGCCAGCGCTATCAGAGCCTGTGCAATGTATTCGTGCTGGATATTTCCGGGAAGCCGGAATATAAATGCCTGATTCCAATGGTGTGGATATGGCAGATTTTGATTGAAGAAATCTTGCTGGATAGGTAATAAACCAAATTCCCCGCTTAATAACCCCTGCTCAGCAATCACGGCAACTGTGGGTGTTGTTTGTGTCAGTAGTTGCGCCAGACGCGATACCGTTGGTGCTTCAAAAATCGATTTGACCTGAAGAGAGAAGCCTGCCTGCCGCAGTTTGGAAACCAACCGGATACTGACAATAGAATCGCCACCGATACGGAAGAAGTTGTCCTCAATGCCAATCCGTTCTAATCCCAAAACATCTTGCCAGAGTGCGCACAATTGGGTTTCCAACTCAGTACGCGGTGCTATATAACGATCCCGGTTTTCCCATACCGGCGCTGGCAAAGCATGACGGTCGAGTTTGCCATTGGTGGTCAGGGGGATGGCGTCAATGCGGGTAAAGCTGGCGGGGATCATATATTCCGGCAGAAGGGTGGAGAGATATTCCAGCAGAGTGTCATTGGTCAGCGTTTCGTCGGTCACCAGATAAGCGGCCAGTGCTTTATGGCCCGCATGCTCCTGGTCAATCACCACGGCCTGTTTCACCTGTGGGTGGGAGGATAAAGCTGTTTCAATTTCACCCAACTCAATGCGGTAACCGCGGATTTTGACCTGAAAATCATTGCGCCCCAGATATTCGAGGTTGCCATCCGGCAGCCAGCGTACCAAATCGCCGGTTTTGTACAGACGGGTATAACCGTTAGCCTTATCTTCAGCGCTGGCAAACGGGTTTTCGACAAAACGCTCGGCAGTCAGTTCCGGACGATTCCGATATCCCCGTGCCAGTCCGGCACCACCGATATACAACTCTCCGGGCGCACCAATAGGAGATAGTTTGCCATTATGATTAAGGACATACAGATGGGTGTTATGATGTGCCCTGCCAATCGGGACATGGCCACTAAATTCATCAGTGACATCAAAGTGAGTGATATCATTTGTCGTTTCAGTCGGGCCATAGAGGTTGATTAAAATACTCGAACCCTTATTTATGGCTCTGAATGCGCTGACATGGGACATCGTCAACGCCTCTCCGCCACATAGCACATAATGGATAGTGTCAGGCAATTGCTGGCCTAAATCCCGTATTGTCTGGCAAAAAGCACCTAACATGGATGGGACAAACTGCACAACTGTCACGCCGGTTTTCTGTATCAGTTGATGCAGGACTTCGGGTTGTTTATGAACATCCGGTGAGGGCATCACGATACTGGCACCAAACCAGTTAGCTGCAATCAGCTCCCAGACTGAGGCATCAAAGGTATAAGGGATTTGTTGCAGAACTTTATCCGATGCGCTTAAGGGATATTGAGCCTGCATCCAACACAGGTGATTGATGACGTTCTGATGGGTCAGCTCAACACCTTTCGGCTGACCGGTCGTTCCGGAAGTGTAGATAATGTATGCCAGATCCGTACTTTTGTTCACCGGCACTAAGTTTTCCGCTGGTTGGTCTTTGGTAATTGTACCGTTATCTGCGGCTATCAGAGTGGGTTGAATGGGTAAGGTATGTGCACATTTCTCCAGTGTCGTCAGGTATCGCTGTTGGGTTATCACACACGGGATTCCGGTATCTTCCAGAATAAACTGAACTCGCTCCGGTGGATATTCGGGGGAAATAGGCACATAGGCACCGCCGGCTTTCAGCACTGCCAGAATACTGATCACCATCTCCAGACTGCGATCGAGGTAGAGAGCTATTGGTGTATCTGCCTGCATTGGCGCATTATGTTGCTGCTGGTAACATTCGCGTATCACAACCGCAAGTTGATTTGCCTGTTCGTTGAGCTGACGGTAGGTCAGGGTTTCCTCTTCGAATATCAACGCCACATTATCGGGTGTTGCTGCTGCCTGAACCTCAAACTGTTGTTGCAGGATCATCTCTTGCGGGTAGGGAGTGTTGGTCTGGTTCCAGCAGTGCAATAGGGTATGGCGCTCTTGTTCTAATAAAACAGGTAATTCACTGACTAATGAAGAAGGTGAGTCGAGCAACGCAGTCAATAAGTTCTGCAATCGTTCAAATATTTTTTTTATATCCTGAGGACTAAAATATTCCTGCAAATAATCTATCGTTATTGTTATTTCCTGATTATGCCCAAAATCTTTTAATCGAAAAACGATAGGATCAATATTAGAGAACCCGTCTATAACATGATGTTGTGCTTGGCTGATTTCAGATGTTGACCCTGAAAGCCTTTCATAGAATATAAATATATTGGGTAAAGCAACTCCATGATGATTAGCCATTCTGACCAAATGAGAACGAGGGAATTGACCGTGGTGATAACTCTCTTTCAGCGCTGATTCTGTTAGTTTAATCTGCTCAATTACACTGATTTCGTCTGAAACATGGCAATGTACGGGATATATATTTGCCAGCATTCCCACGGTATTTTTCTCTGATTTCGACTTTCTTCCATGAGTGATGGTATTAAATGTTAATTCCTGTTGCCCTGTCAGTTCTGACATCATAATGATGACCAGACTGGAGAAGACAGCGAGAAGGTTCGTTTTATTTTCTTCACAAAAAGCGCGCAAGTCAGCTTTAATTGACAGTGGCAATACCAACTCATCGCTACCAGAACCCTTATTTTGATAATAAGGCGTTAATTGATGGATGTCATTTTTTACTAAAAAATCATACCAGTAGCTTTTATCTTCTTCGTAATGGGAAGAATTCAGGTATTCTTTCGCTTTCTCTATTACATCTAAATATTGTGGAATTTCTGATAACCAGGCTGTTGATGTTCCATTTTTCAGGCATGAATACAACTTAAAAACATATTCATGAAGTCGCAATAAACCGGTTCCATCAATTATAATATGGTGGAATTTATTGAAAAAACAAAATCTTTCGCTAGTAATGCGAATTAATGAAGTCTGATACAAGATCTCATTTGGGAAGTTTATGGGCTGGCTTACCTGTTGTTGCATCCAATGCCTGGCTTTTTCTTCAGGATCAGGCAGCGTTGAAAAATCATGGAATATGATTGACTCTGGATTACTCTGATTTTCAAGATATTGCGTTGCTTCATTATCCGAATTAATCGAGAAACGTAATCTTAGTGTATCAATATGTTGGTGCAGTAATTGCCAGGCTTGTTGCAAGATGACGATATCAATCTCACCTTCCATCAAGGTATACCAGCCTATATTGTGTAATGGAGTGTTTTCATAAAGGGTTTGCTCGTAAAACACATCTTCTTGAGCGGGGTGAAGGTCATATAAGTTCGAATTTAGCGAACCTTCAGTTGTTTTCATAATAAATTATACGAATGCATTCCGCTTGCAAGTTATTTGTAATTTATGATACAAATTGATAAATTTCAGTGCTTGACTAACCTTAATTTAATTATGCTTTTAGCATTATTCACTATGGTATCATTACAGCCAATCTCGCAATCTTTCAACATTCTTCCTTATGCAAAATAGTTAATGTTTGTTTTTCAGTCAATGGTTGGGCAATGGTTAAAATTTTATTTCTGATTATTTCAAGTATACATCCTTGTCACCCACCCTGTTTCACCAAAATTCTTTTTATTTTCTATAGAAATCATTGTCTGCCACTCATTATTATTACATGGTCATAATTATTTTCGCTGTAATAGTGATTGTCATTTGGATTGAAGTCTATATTATTTTTTATTTAATATGGTTAATTTTTTTAATGGCTTATGAATCTCAATACGATACAATTTATATTGTTTATGGTTTTGAATTGATATTGAACTTTTCATCATTTTGTTTTTATTGAAATAAATAACTTTCTATTCTTTTTATCCTTTTTTATATTGAAATAAATGGCTATTATAAGTAATTTTACCATTGGGTTATTAATTCATTTTAAATATACTTTTTATCAATCATGTGAAGTATTTTGATTAAATCTGTTGTGAAGGAGGTATTGTTTGTGATAGAGAAGTGATGTTGCTTTTCGTTAAAGCGTTACATTCTTAATTGTGGTGAATTTACCCGCAGTTATTGGCATTTTGCTGATTATTGCCGGCGTTTTAATCATTGCGGCAACTTGAAAGGCGACGGGTATAGATTAACTCGATAATCCAAAGGGGGAAATATGCTTTTAAGGCGGAGAGTTATTTTGTGTAATTTGTTGTTGGTTGGAGGCATATTGGCTGGTTGCAGTGGGCATCAAACAAGTGCTTCATTAAATCGGTACAAACATTATCAATATTCTGATCTGGGGATTCATTTGAGCAAAGATGCAAGTGAAACTTGCACTGACGCAGGCGGGATTCAGACACTGACTAATCAATTGAATGGTCAGAAAGTTCCTGTGTGCCAACTGGCAAATGGCCGTCGCTGTAATGAGCAGGCTTTGCTGGATGGCGGATGTGCGTCAATTTGATTCTTTATGACAGAAATATGTCACTGCCTGCATAAACATATTTCTGTCAACTTTTAATCCGCATAATATTTCATTCTTATAATGTTTTTTCTTAGTAAAAAGGAAAAACATTATCCAGCCTGTAAAAATATTTATTTTTTCTCTAGATAATTGACACGATACAGCTATAGAAATTATTGGTTAAAATGACAATTGTTTTTATCGTCATAAATCTTATTTACAGAAAAATTATCAGATTATTCTGTGGTTGACGTTGCAGTCTGAAAATAATGAGCAAGAATAATTAAGGTATTCCTTATAACTTCTTTTCAATTAATTATCTGGAGATAAAAAATATGCTAAAGCGTAAATATCTGACTCAGTCTGAAATTGAGGTATTGCTCACTGCGTTGGATAAATATTCTCACGCAACACGTAATATTTGCATGATATTTATGGGATTTATTCATGGTTTCCGGGTATCTGAATTATTGAATTTGCGAATTTCTGATGTTGATTTGGAAGGAAAAAGTTTGCGGGTACAACGATTAAAAAATGGTTTTTCTACTATTCACCCAATAGTATCCCGTGAAATTCAATTGATACGTCTCTGGTTAGCTGAACGTTCGAAGTATTTGCCGAAGAAATCCGCATTATTAGACGGGCAGGCAATCGATAGTAAAGAACCCGATTGGTTATTTTTATCTCGTAGTGGTCAACGTATGTCACGCCAGCAGGTTTATAAAATTCTTCGGCAAACCAGCCAAAAGGCAAAATTGTCGATTTGCGCGAATCCGCACATGTTGAGGCATGCTTGTGGTTATGCGTTGGCAGACAATGGGGTAGATACACGCTTGATTCAGGACTATTTAGGTCACCGGAATATTCGTCATACCGTCCGCTACACCGCGAGTAATGCGGGAAGATTTGAGACAATATGGGATGGTAAAGGAAAACGAAAAAAGTTAACAATTAATACCAAACTGTCAAGTCACCTAAAACAGCTATTTTTAAACGTAGTTCATTTTCTTATTATCTGCAAAACTCCAAATAACATATTGATATTAAAATATTAATAAATTATTGGTTTTTGATTAATCCCATTTCTATAGCCAGAAAATTTTTTTCCTCTTCTCCTATACAATTTTCCAATCTTGTGCATCACTCAAATTCGAAAGATTCATTTGCTTAAATGTCTGTTTAAGTTGGTTTAATTGACTAATTTTTATTATTTTTCGGATGAAAAATCCTTAGTTAACAGTTTGGTACGAATTGTCAATTCGCCGAGGGGATAGTCACACCGCTCCGGGATGAGTCAATCGCACCGGCGCTTGACGGCGTCTGGTGGGGATAAATGTTGATTCGGAAGGTTGATAAATATGCTAAAGAAACAAGACAGGCAGTGGACAGAAAAACAACGCTACCGGCTGAAACAGGTAGCATGGGTGAATATCGCTGCCCAGATTTTATTCCCCGTGGCGGGGGCATTTTCTCCCGCCGTGGCGACCGCCAGAACCGGCGATGAAATTGATGTGCCTTCATCCCAGTCCCGTCAGCGACTGGCAGATAGCCTGAGACAAGCCGACAGCCATGACGCGCCCTCTGCCAATGCCGGGGACAACACCGAGCGCTGGCTGGCAGGTGCGGCCTCCCGTGCCGCTGGCCTGCTGAAAAGCGGCAATCTTGTGGACAGCACCAAGAGCCAGTTACGCGGCATGGCGGTCAGCGAGGCCAACCAGACGGTGCAGAACTGGCTGCAACGGTACGGCACCGTCAAATTACAGGCCAATGTGGATGACCGCGGGCGGCTGGATGGCAGCCAGTTTGATATGCTGCTGCCGCTGTATGACACCGAAAAACGGATGACCTTTACCCAGTTCGGCTTGCGTCACATCGACAGCCGCACCACCGCCAACTGGGTGCTGGGGCAACGCCATTTTCTTGATGGTGGCATGTTTGGCTATAACGCTTTTCTTGACCACGACATCACCCGTGACCACACTCGCTTCGGGGTGGGTGCCGAATATGCCCGTGATTTTATGAAGTTCGGAGCGAACGGCTATTTCCGTGCCAGCGGCTGGAAAGACGGCAAGAAACTGCAAGATTATGATGAGCGTCAGGCCAACGGATTTGACCTGCGCGGCGAAGGGTACATGCCTGCCTACCCGCAACTGGGGGGCAAGCTAATCTATGAGCAGTACTTTGGGGATGAAGTCGGCTTGCTGAGTGAAACACGCCGGCAGAAAAACCCGGCGGCCTTTACGCTGGGGGTTAACTATACCCCCATCCCGCTGGTGACCCTGGGGCTTGACCGCCGGCAAAGTGCCTCTGGCGGAGGGGAAATGGTGATCTCGTTATCAAGTTGACCGACCCTAATGGAAAAGGGGTGAAAACGACTTTGAAAGCGACTGCGGAGGGGGCCAGTGGTGCTCTTCCAGAAAAAGATAAGGATGTTACCTTTACGGTGATTACCAGCCCTGATGTGTCTGTGGCTAATTATTGGGGGCATATGGAGAATACAATATCAGCAGGTGGAATGACTTTTCATCGCCCTACATTGTTAACAGAAACCAAGGGAGATCCGAAAGATGGGGGAGGAAGTGATCCATTGGATCGTAATGAACTATGGGCATATTTTAAGTCTGCAAATATAGAAGCATATTGCAAGAGTACGAGGAGTCTGAAACTTGCAAGTCTGAATGATGTCAAGAGTGTACTACTTAAAAAGTATAATTATGTGATCCATCAAAAATATGGTTGGCCTATTAATGATGATTATTATGTTTCGGATGTTAATTCTAGTCAGGAGAGAGCTTCAATATATCTTAATAAAGATAAAGTTCGTTGGGGATCAAATCAACTTTTATTTGTAAGTTGTCACAATTAAAAAATAAGTTTTATTTTCCTAGGGCCTGTTGATGTTTTATGTTCATCATTTATTCCGCCCACATGGGTAGCCAGACAATGATAAACGCCAGCGCTAACATACTGGCGTAATTTCGTTCTAATTTATCGTATCTTGTGGCTATTGCACGAAAATGCTTGATTCTTGCAAACGCATTTTCCACTAAATGACGGTAACGATATAAACAGTTATCAATCTTCTTCTCCGATTTGCGGCTGTTTTTCCTGTAGGGAATGACCGGCGTCCCGCCTGCTTGTTTGACGACTTCCCTGAAGGCTTCGCTATCGTAACCCTTATCTGCAATCACAAAATCTGTGACCGGGGATTGCGCGACGAGACTTTCAGCATGAACGATGTCATGGGTTTGGCCCCCTGACAGCTCGAAATGCACAGGAAAACCATAACTGTCTACGGCTAAATGGATTTTGGTTGAGAGCCCGCCACGACTTTTGCCGATGGCTTCATCTTCCTCTGAGGAGGCCCCCGCACTATGCTGATGTGCACGGACAATACTGCCATCAATAAACAACCATTCGGTATCCGTGTCTTCAGACAACATTTTGAATAATGAACCAAAAATAGCTTTTTTTGACCAGGCATTAAAACGTCGAAATACCGTGTTCCATTTTCCAAATTCATCCGGTAAGTCACGCCATGGAATCCCCGTTCTCATGCGGTAAAGAATGCCTTCGAAAGTGAGGCGATGTTCTTCTTTGTTGTAGACAAGTCCATTTTGTTGCATGAATAAAAATAGCTTATTCCACAAAGGAGCGGGTAACATCGTTCTCGGCATGGTGTTCTCAAGGTAACGGTTTTTTGGCGAAAACAAGGATACCAGATCATCATGCCGTTCAAATTCCCTTCACAAAACGTCAACAGCCCCTAATTTAATACTTAAATAAAATCATCATGAAAACCAAAACTGCCCCTAACGTTATCTCCACCAACACCAAGGGGCAGTTTTTATTCTCAGTACCTATTCCGAACCCGAAAAACCTGACTCACCAGCACCAATACACCCACCACCAAATAAGCGGCAAAAATGCCAATCATCCATTGCGGCATATCCAGCGTTAACAATTCCCACTGTTTTACCGAGCAATCCCCATAAGCCTGAAACACCGAAGGCAGCCACTCATGCAACGGTAACCAGGACGGGAAGCTGACAAAGAAATCGCAGGTATTAAAGGGAGAAGGGTGTAACTGCATCATGGTGTGATCCCATGCCAGCTGCAAACCTTGCCATGCGCTGTAAACCCATAGCAGGATTGCCAGCCAGCGCAAAGGGGTTTTAGGCGCAATGACACCAAGCAGTGCAGCACCCAAAATGCCGAACAGGGCGACACGCTCGTAAATACACATTACACAGGGCTGTAATTGCCTAATATGCTGAAAATAGAGTGCGGTTGCTTCTAAGATAAGAGCTGTCAGCGCCATTAATAACCATGTGCCTCGCCCTTGGGAACTCTGTTTTAAAAACTGGAACATTTTTGTTCTTCCCATGTATGAAATAATTGGCTTATTGTGCCGTTTCATCCGCCATAAAAAAATAAAATTAAAGTCAACTACGCTATTTTTTCAGGAAGAGCGTTAATAAAAAACCGGATAGTGTGGTTTTACACACTATCCGGCAGGATACAACAGTCAATTCTGTTAACAGTTATAGCGGGGCAATCAAACCCAGTTTGGTGAGATATTCAGTGGCAGGAACCAACCAGAACTCAACGCTCAACAAACCGACTAATGTCATCACAATAGTATAAGGCAGTGCCATCATCACCATGCGGCCATAAGAGAGACGAATCAGCGGAGACAGGGCGGAAGTCAGTAAGAACAGAAAAGCCGCCTGTCCATTTGGCGTTGCCACAGAAGGTAAGTTAGTTCCCGTATTGATGGCAACCGCTAAATATTCATACTGTTGTTGTGAAATCAGGCCGTTGTTCAGGGCGGTCAGGGCTTCACTAATATACACCGTACCAACGAAGACGTTATCCGAAACAGCAGAAAGCAAGCCGTTGAACAAATAGAACAAGGAAAGCTGCGAAGCCGGCGAAGACTGCAAGACAAATTGGATGAATGGCGTGAACAGTTGTTGGTCAACAATCACGGCAACCACAGAGAAGAATACCGTTAGCAATGCAGTAAACGGCAGGGCTTCTTCGAATGCTTTACCCAAGGCGTGTTCTTCAGTGATACCGCAGAACGCCGTCGTGAGAATAATCACTGACAGGCCAATCAAACCCACTTCGGCTAAGTGGAAAGCCAATGCTACAATCAGCCAAATACCAATTAACACCTGCACGGCGAGCTGGGCTTTTTCCTGACGGGTACGCTTTTCCCCGGCTTTTTGGTCATAATCTTCCAGAACAGAACGAACACGCTCAGGCAGTTCAGCCCCGTAACCGAACAGTTTAAAATGTTCAACCAGCAAACAGACCAGCAAACCGCAAACAAATACAGGAATAGTGACAGGTGACATACGAATAAAGAAGGTGACAAAATCCCAGCCAACGTGCTTGGCAATAATCAGGTTTTGTGGCTCACCAACCATAGTCATTACGCCCCCCAGAGCAGTACCAATACCCGCGTGCATCATCAGGCTGCGCAGAAAGGCACGAAACTGTTCCAGTGTCTGCTTTTTATCTTCGCTATCAATGAACTTATCGTCATTGAGTTCAGAACTGCCATTTTGGGAAAGGAATTGGTGGTAGATGGCGTAAAACCCGACTGAAACGCTGATCACAACGGCAATGACAGTCAGGGCATCAAGAAAGGCAGATAAAAAAGCACTTGCCAGACAAAACGCCAGTGCCAGCATTTTCTTGGAGCGGATGTTTAATAACAGCTTTGTGAAAACAAACAGCAAGAGCTGTTTCATGAAATAAATACCTGCAACCATGAAAATCAAGAGTAAAATGACTTCCAGATTGTTGCTGATTTCATGGCCTATCTGTTTTGGCGAAGTCATTCCGATGATGACTGCTTCAATGGCAAGTAACCCGCCGGGTTGCAAAGGATAACATTTCAATGCCATTGCCAGAGTGAAGATAAACTCAACAACGAGCATCCAGCCAGCAATAAAGGGGCTGACAAAAAAATAAACCAGTGGATTGATGATAAGAAAAACAATGATAGCCAATTTGTACCAGTCCGGCGAATTGCCGAGAAAGTTTTTCACCACTGCACGTCGTATACTGATTTCCATTATTGTTAACATTCCTCTTTAGTGGATACGTGGAATAATTCTAAATTGCCAAATCTGGGCAATCCAAAACTAAACCATAGTACGCTCAACACGATAGCAATTTAAGGGTATCAGCGCATAATTAATCCGTGAATGATTGAGTTTTTTATGAGCCCTTTCACTCTTTCACGGTTTATTTACCAGGTAACTATGTCGGACAAACACATTCTGGTATGATCAACAGCTATTATTAGCCAAGAAAACTGCTTTGGAATAATTAAAATTATGGTAATTAAGGCTCAAAGTCCTGCGAGTTTCGCGGAAGAGTATATCATTGAAAGTATTTGGAATAATCGCTTTCCACCCGGTTCTATACTGCCGGCAGAACGTGAATTATCTGAATTGATCGGTGTCACCCGTACGACTTTGCGTGAAGTGTTGCAGCGCCTTGCCCGTGATGGCTGGTTGACTATTAAGCATGGAAAACCAACAAAGGTCAATAACTTCTGGGAAACATCCGGTCTTAATATTCTGGAAACCTTGGCGCGTCTTGATCATGATCGCGTTCCCCAGTTAATCGACAATTTATTGGCCGTGAGAACGAATATCGCCGCTATCTTTATTCGTACGGCGTTTAGGCATGACCCTGAAAAATCACTGGAAATTCTGGCAGAAAAAGAAAATGTGGAAGATACCGCCGAGTCTTTCAGTTCTGTGGATTATAATATTTTCCGTGGCTTGGCCTTTGCATCAGGCAACCCGATCTATGGTTTGATTATTAATGGGCTGAAAGGGTTATATACCCGTGTTGGTCGTTATTATTTCTCCAGCCCTGAAGCCCGTAAGCTGGCAATGAATTTCTACCAACAGTTAGGTTTACTGTGTCAGGAACAATCGTATGACAAGATCATGGATTGTGTGCGTAATTACGGTAAAGATAGCGGGATTATCTGGCATGGTATACAAGGCGCCATGATCAATGAGTTAACAGAATCACATTTCGGCTGATATACTTTTTATATTATTTTTTGACTTGTTGCGTTGTTGATGACGCTTGTTTGCCCCAGTTACATAGTCATGTTCTATAAAGTTCTCTATGTTTCTGGGGGTATTCCTTTATCCCATTCTGGCTCAAAATCAGGTAGCTGAGATAACCGCCAACAGATACCTGAGTTCACCTATTTTATCAGACGTGCCGAAAACGATCGTGTTTGATAGATGGATTCATTGCGTGTCGCGTTGTCGGCAATGATTTCACCATTATTCATTTGAGGCGTCAAAACATGGCTATTCAGTGAAAGGCTAATAAGAGCGCGCTAACAGCCAGCACCTACTCAAAAAAAGAATCCTAGTCATAGTTGCCATCATCAGGCTGGGCTTTTGCTTTAACACATGGGATAGCTGAAAGCTTATCTATTGCTGAGTCTCTGGGTGTTGATCCATCATTTGTCATCGATGTGGTCAAGGATGGACCAATGGATAGTCCATATTTCCAGCTTAAATCTGCGGCGATAATTGCTGGAAATTATGATCCCAGCTTTTCTTTGGATAATGCGGTTAAGGATGCTGAATTAATTGTCGATGCCTCTAAACGTGCCGGTGTAAAAGTGGATAGCGTTGAAGCTGGTCTTGAACGCTTTAAACGAGCACAACAAGCGGGTCATGGCAATAAAGATATGGCCGCCACTTACTTTGCAAGTCATTATGATTCTGTATAAGACACAATGCTGAGTCTGGCTGGATTCTCTTTTGGTGGAGCACCAACATTATTACAGACGGCGATTGCTGATACCGCTGGTGATGGTGCAGATGTTGCACAGTCGATGTTGGTGACAGGGTTTAATCTTGCCGTGGCTAGCGGGGGATTAATTGGAGGAGGATTATCTCATCGAAAATGATGATGAGAGCCCATTGATCGATATATTAGCCGCAAAAATAGCGGAGTATGAAAACAACAGCGAACACTTTGCTGAATTTAACAAAGCGGTTGAAGATATGCCTACTGGTGTAGCTGCTCTACGAGTGTTAATGGTTCAACATGGCCTGTCGTACTCAGATTTGCAAAACGAGATAGGCTCAAAATCACTTATTAGCCAAATTTTTTCTGGCAAACGCTCATTAACTATTGCACATATCAAAGCGCTTTCCGAACGTTTTGATGTTAAACCAGATATTTTTCTCTGAGAGAAATAGGCTGAATTTGGTCTGACCGCCTCATTCTTTTATAAACGAACCCAAAACGCCGATGTAGATCAGGTGATTGAATGTTTGAAGGTCTATTTGAAGAGATGATTATCGAAAACCGTCCGATTTGTGATCGGCGGTTTTCAAACCCTACATTATGTATCACTTAGGAGCGGTGTATGTTGATCACCTTAACTGACGTAGACAAAAACAATTATGACGCTGTCTGCGACCTATCAGTAACTAATGACCAACTTGACTATATTGCGGAAAATGCTTACTCCATTGCTCAATCCAAATTTTTCCCTTCATACCAAACGCGCGCAATTTGTCTGGATGGGAAGCCTGTTGGTTTTTTCATGTGGGTGCCTGATGATGACCAAAGAATAACAATTTGGCGCTTTATGGTGGATAAAAACCATCAAAATAAGGGCATTGGGCGTAAAGCATTATCGCTGGCAATTGATGAAATCAGGCGCACAGATCCGTTGAAAGCAATAGGAATCAGTTATAGTCCGGATAATCTCGTTGCGAAAAATCTTTATGCCAGTGTTGGTTTCGTTGATGTTGGCATGGATGAAGAAGTTGAAGAGATGCTAGCTGTTATCGGGGTTTGAAATCCAATATCAGGTTAGGCAGTAAAAACTGTCAGTCAACGCCGCGCAAAAGCGCGGCTATGCTCATACAACGGAGAAACTATAGCTAAGTTGATCGGATAAATGATCTGCATTGGTGTTATAATCGCTCATCCGATGACTTACCGCCTGTTCTTTTGAAATCGAAATCGAATATCACACTGTCTGAAGCTGAACGTATTACATTACAACAACTTGCCCTGAATCACAGACACCGGGACATCCGTACGCGAGGAACGGGTTTGCTCATGCTTGC